>JAYYHM010000458.1:0-25629 GCA_036148415.1 Planctomycetota bacterium | reverse complement strand
GATCCGACTCTCCCAGCTCCCTTCAAAGATAAAACCAGACACCATTTCATCCCTGGACTTCATTTATTGTCAGAAGCGGATTGCTTGATCTGGATGTCAAGATTCATGCAATTGGAAGAAGAACAGCTTGATCTTTTCTATGAGTATTTTGATTCCGGTAAGCCCCTCATCGCTCTGCGAACTGCGAATCATGGCTTTTGGGGAGCAAAACCCTATCAAGTCAATGGAAAACGAGTATCGCTGAGACAATTACTGGGAGGTGCCTTTATGTCTCATCACGGTGGATGGCATCGCGAGGCTACCTTAGGTTTTCCAGTCAAGGCTCAAGTAACCCACCCCATACTAATGGGTGTGGAGGGTGTTTGGGGAACATCCGATGTGTATAGATGTCACGATGATAAAAATGGTCTTCCCGCTGATTGCGTCCCATTACTTTTGGGGCAGCCAACCCAAAGTTTGGATCCGAATGCTGGTCCCAATACAGACAAGAAACCGTTGCCGATTGGATGGACTAAAGTCTGGGAGGGAAACCAGGGACACGAGTCAAAAATTTTCCACTTCACAATGGGATCTGCAGAAGACTTTGCTAACGAAGGCGTAAGAAGAGTGGTTACCAATGCGGTGTACTGGGGTGTGGGTATTTCAGAGGCAATCGATTCCTCCAGGTCTGTAAAACCTGTTGATCGATATGATCCACTACCCTCCGGTTTCAATTACGAAAAATTAGGAGTTACTCCGACGCGCATTGAGGATTATCGCACGCCTTGATTTCAAAACTTATCGAAGTGCTTCACTCCGGATTATTTTTATCGGATCTTGTCGCCAGCTTCGTGTATTTTTCTGCAATCCCTCGAGCCTTCTCGATTGGATATCTCTGATTGTTAATCTTGATTTTTTCCACAATGGCGCTGGTGAGATCGACTTCGCAAATCGTTGCTAGATCCATTAGAAACATCGCAATGTCCGCAAGTTCCATTTGGACGTCATGATACGTATCTTTGTCGGACAGAATATTGAATGAATCGTCGCTTTTGACCCAGCGGAAAATATCAAGTAGCTCACCCACCTCGGATGCGAGTGCCATGGTGACATTCTTAGGATCATGAAATTGCTCCCAGTCTCTGTCACTGATGAATTCTCGAACTTCACCTTTTATCTGCTCGATCGTAGTATTCTCATCAGTTTGTTGATGATTCAATGCCATATATTTCTCACCCTTTCTGCAAGCACAGCCGATGCTGAAAACCGTTTCTTCTATTACTTTTACACAAATACTTCATAAACAATGCGTCCATCGGTAACACCAACAGGTGTCTCCCGGAGACCATGATGATTATAGACCAGCTGCTTCGCATCTAATCCGACTGCACAGAGCATCGTGGCGTGCAGATCATTTGGACTCACGAAACTTGAAAAGAACATACACCTCGTTACTGTCACCTGGGAGTGAAACCTTTCTACGTAGCGGATTATGCCGATCGCCTGTTCCATTAATCACGAAGCGTTCCTCCGCCAAACCCGACTTCTGCCCAGGACCTGCCAGATCCTGCGCGCTTACACTCCCTAGGAGTCGATTTGCCATGGACAGATAAAGTATCATCACCTGGCATGCGATTAGGAAGGTTCGACTAGACAAGACAGCATCAACACGGGTTCGAGGTGTCACGGAGCGCGATCCGTTATGAGCAACAGGATCACAGTGAAAAAAATTCACCTATTACATAATGGGCTACGCAAATAGACGTGGTGCGAGCTACAACAAATCAGGCTTCGCAGTGGAGCAAAATCAGGCGAAGTGCGTGGATAGATCAGTTCGCTGTGGGTGCACTGGGTAAGAGTTCACCCACCTCCCTAAGCTTTTCTCTTATCGCTTCAACAAGGTCACTATTTGTAACCTTCGCATGAGTCAGCATCATGGCAAAATTATCCGCAATGATTTCCTCCGGGTGGATAATATATTGAGTATTACGCCGAATCTGCCGCCAATAATCTGGATGATCTGGTGCAATCAGTCCTTGGTCAAGATTCCCCGATTGAGCGTGCCATATTCCCTCCGGATCAACACGGACCGGAAGCAACTTGAAATTCAAATATTGGAATAAGCTTTTCTTGTCGGTGGTAAATTCCTGTTTCGTAAAAAGATATGGCGTAACAAATACCGACTCACCAGGGCGCAAAGTCAATTTGATAACGTGTTGCATCTTGGGAGCGTCGGGGTTTGTAATCCTAATTTGATCTAGTGCACTATGGAGACGTATTTCCTTAACCCGCGTGAAGCCGATCAATTCAAATAAACGATCCCTAAGCGGTTCGTTTGCACGAGAAATGACATGAAAAAGTTCGTGAGCAAATAATCTCGTTGGTGGTTTCTGTATTGTGCTTATTTTCTGGACCGGAAAGACGATCGCTTTACCACGAGTGTAAGCAGCGTTACCCTCCTCTTTACCTGTCGTCTTAATAATGATGACTGGGTCGTCCCAAGAGAGGCCAAGAGCAGCTAATTCAGGATCCAAAATACGGATAGCGGTTTTCAGTACATCCTTTTCCTCCTCTGACCACTCGAGGACTTGTGCTGCCGCAAATTGCAGAAGCGCTTTCTCACCGGGATCGCTTTCTTTCTGCAGTCGTACCTTACGATCGAACGAGCTCATGCGTTGAACAAAGTCATCTTTGGAAGAGAGAATGGAACGCCCCATCTCGACGCTCGCAAACCGAAACTCTCTGACTCCCTCCGCAGCGACACAAGCTAACGAGTTAGTCACAATAAGCACTAGAGTCACAGCAAGGATGTATCCTAGCCGGCGCATTTGTTTAATTATTCGCCCGCGCGTATCGAATGGTACTCTACTGGAACTCATGTGTATTGCTCTGTGAATCTGTTCCTACGTTCTTCAATGATTTTGAATGGATTTTCAGGCCAATAAGATGGATCTACATGATCCTTTGTGTGATTACCAATCTCAAATCCATCCTGCTCTAAGAAGCGAATCTGCTCCCAAGTCATGTAGTCTTTTTTATTTATCGAAAAATCCCGACCTTCAGTGACAAAGAATGTGGCACCAAATTTGTATTTCAACAGGAATGGGCGGACTACCTCAAAATGTGAAGCTGAAGCGTTGTCAAATGTTAAAACAACGATGCGTTGTTGTTCATGTGAACGCGAATCGGTTTTTCGGGAATCACCTTGAAGATTCTGACTCAGTACCGAGTGATCCATTCCAAGTGTAAGAACAACGATAAGAATCAGGCAAAACAACGTCGAACTTGGTAACCGAACTGGCATGGTTTGGGGGAAAACCTTGTCTTTCATAATGTTAGAATCGGGGAAGATTGTTAGGTCGTGGTTGCCTTCCGTGGTCTTCGGATCATCAACCCAACGCTCGATATTCTATCATTAGCAAAAGAGCAAAAATCGCAACCAAGATATCTAATTCATGGGAACATATTTTTGGTAAGCAATCCTTGCATCAACACATAACCTAAGCCAGATAATGGACCACAAAATCGTCAACTTCATTAAGAAATACATGACTCAACGACAAAGCGTATCTGATCGCCAAACTAGATACACCAGTGTGGGCAGAATCTTTCTGCTATTCGTATTCGGTTTTGGACCGGGCCATGATTCTATTTGGTCCCAGACGGTGAATCCGAAAATAAAAGTTAGTTCGTGGAAGGAAACCCCATTACCTGATGAACTCAATCCATACTTCCAAGTCCCGGATCAATGGAAAGATCAGTTCGGACCCTATCGTTCTCCTTTGCTAACCGATTCAGGTGAATGGATCCAAACCAGAGAAGATTGGATGGAACGACGGCGTCAACTTCTCAATTGGTGGTCACAAAGGCTGGGGGAATGGCCAGATCTCATTACTGATCCTGATTGGATGATTCTTAACACGAAAGATAGAGGCAGCTACTTAGAGCATAAGATCTCATTTCGTTGGACGCCAGATTCTGAAACTAAAGGCTACCTATTAATCCCCAAGGTCCAAGGTAAAAAACCTGCGGTAGTCACTGTGTTCTATGAGCCAGAAACAGCAATAGGACAAGGAAAACCCTACAGAGACTTTGCATTACAGCTAGTAAAGAAAGGCTTTGTTAGTTTGTCGATTGGTACGACCAAAGCAACCGAATCCAAGACGTATGCACTTTATTATCCCTCTATTCACAATGCCACCGTTGCTCCCCTCTCGATGCTCGCTTATGCAGCGGCCAACAGCTGGCACTTACTCGCATCACTGGAAGATGTGGACTCAGAAAGAATCGGAATCGTTGGCCATTCTTTTGGTGGAAAATGGGCGATGTTTGCTTCTTGTCTTTTCGATAAATTTGCCTGTGCGGCGTGGTCAGATCCGGGAATCATGTTCGATGAAGAACGAACGAGTGTGAATTATTGGGAGCCTTGGTACCTTGGATACCATCCACCTCCTTGGCGAAAACGCGGTTTGATCACCGAAGACAATCCTGCGCAGGGACTCTATGTTGAATTGCGTGAGCATGGCCACGACCTACATCTCCTTCACGCGCTCATGGCCCCGCGTCCCCTGCTCATTTCCGGTGGATCTGAGGATCCACCCAGTCGTTGGAGGGCGCTCAATCACTTAGTTCAAATCAACGAAGTATTGGGATTTAAAAAACGTGTCGGGATGAGTAACCGTCCCGAACATGGACCGAATACCGAGTCCAATGCAATCATCTATCAATTTTTCGAACATTTTCTTTCCGCTCAGTGACCTGATAAGCGACGTCTTGAATTTACCGAAAAAGAAAATGCGAACCGTAACCAAGTCCCACAAATAATTTTCACTCCGACACCCATCGATCCATTTATGAAATCACTGACAAAAATTTGCTGGGTTATCTTTCTCATCCTTCCAGCGCAACACGCTTTAGCGAAGAACCTTGAACGACCCAATTTCATTTACATCATGGCTGATGAACTAGGCTACTACGAACCCGGCTTCATGGGTGGATTAAAAATCAAAACACCCCACCTGGATCAAATGGCCCGCGAGGGGATGCGATTCTCACAGCTCTTAGCAGGGTCATCCGTTTGCGCTCCAACACGCTGCACGCTTATGACGGGTAAGCACAGCGGTCATGCTTCCATTCGTAAAAATGGTGGTGGAACTCCCCTACGAGAGGATGAACTAACCATAGCCAGCTTGCTAAAAAAAGAAGGATATGCAACCGGAGGATTTGGAAAGTGGGGATGCGGTGGACGAGAATCGACGGGTGTGCCGGAAAAGCACGGCTTTGATGTATTTTATGGGTATTATGATCAGGTCCATGCGCACACCTACTATCCGCCTTACCTAATACGTAACAGCAAGGAAGTACCATTGCCGGGTAATCGAGGAATGAGCAATGGTGAAGAGTATTCTCAGTACAGCATCCATCAAGCAGCCAAAGAATTTATAAAGAGTAATGCGTCCAAGCCTTTCTTCGCTTACCTACCCTACACACCACCGCACGGTTTATTCGATATCCCTGATTCCGATCCCGCTTGGGCTATTTACAAAGACAAGTCATGGCCAGAACAGGCAAAAAAATATGCCGCAATGGTAACCATGCTAGATCGACAGGTCGGTGAGATTCTTGATCTGCTTTCTGAGTTAAAAATTGATGAGCAAACACTGGTTATCTTTAGTGGGGATAATGGGGGCGCTGACTATTTCAGTTCAAAGGATTTACCCCGTGGATTTCACGGAGCGAATGTGCATCCAACCACCGGTATTGAATTTCGAGGTAAAAAAGGAAATCTATACGAAGGTGGTTTACGAATTCCATTTGTGGCTCGTTGGCCTGGTAAGATCCTAGCGGGTGGAATTTCCGATCATCTAGGTTACTTCCCGGATGTATTCCCAACCTTCGCGGAATTGGCCTCGATGGAGGTACCCGAGGATATTGATGGTATTAGTTTTGCCCCAACTCTCTTAGGGGAAAAGTTGCTTGGCCACGCTCAGAGCTCGCATGCGTTTCTCTATTGGGAAATCGGCGATTGGATCGCTATCCGCAAAGACAACTGGCGAGCAGTGAAAAGCCCCCAGAATGCCAATTGGGAACTCTATGATTTATCTGTCGACCCGAGCGAAAGCGAAGATCTCTCCGACCAAAATCCGGACAAACTCGCCATGTTAGTTCAATTGGCTAAACAAGCACACAAACCGGCTGAAGAAGGTTCTTTTAAATCGAACCTTTTGCATGAACGAGACAGGCGAGCAAAGTTCGGAAAACAAGATGATCCAAATTGGTCAACCCAACTCAACCGATCAAGGCGAGCAATGGAAAGCATTCCTAAAGAAGGATTGGTCCCAACCGGAAGTTTAAGAATTAAAGCAGCAACGAGTGAAAACATCGAAAATGGAAAAACTGCCGATAAAGCGATCGACGGAAAGCCAGAAACCTGGTGGCACTCCAGCTTCTCAAATGGAAAAGCTATGCCTCCGCATGCGCTTACCATCGATTTAGGGCAAGAAAGACTTATTTCGGGTCTTGTGTATCTGTGTCGTCAAGACAAGAGTCGCAATGGAGCCGTGCGCACCTACTCATTGGAAACCAGCACAGACGGAGAGGACTTCGCAGACCTTTTGAACTCAGAATTTGAACTATCAACAAAACCACAGAGAGTTCTCTTCGCGCCTATTAAGACCCGCTTCGTACGTGTCATTTGCCACACCGATTACAGTGGAGAGAACTTTGCAGCCATTTCAGAGATCGGATTCGTACTCGCCCAATAGAGTCACTGGGCGTGAATAACGATGAGCTGTACTACACAGCTCATAGGATCATGGTTTAGCAACTTCGAAACCATTTTTTCTAAGCTCGTCAAAACCAGCCTTTAACGGTCTAACATCAAACCCCATTCTTTTTAACAACGGGGTTGCGGTGAGCACCCGGCGACCCGATCGACAGTGAAGATAAATCGGTTCGTTTTTATTTAGAGATGAAAGTACCTTTTGTACCTCCTTGCTGGGATTTGATTTTTTCAGTTCGCTCAAAGGCACAAACACAGCAACTTTCAGGTGACCCGCTTTCCATTCTGCCTGCTCCCGAATGTCTAGCAATGCAGCTGTCTCTGCTTCCACCCTCGACTTAACTAGTTTCAGCGAGTCCTTGGTGTGTGGAACATCTTCTGAAACTGCCAGCGCACCTTGTGCCTCGATGGGACCTGTGTCCGCATAGGTCACAGGTGCCTGTAGAACAGAAAGCACGCAGGCGGTGATCATGGATTGGAAACGTTTCGAGGAATGGTTCGAACTTTTCATATTTTATTGGAGTGATGTAATGTCAGTTTGTGGATGAATCCGCCAGGCGTATCAAATATTTTATCCCGTCCGCAATTTGTTCCGCTAAGCTATGCGACTCAACAAGTCGGACGAATGCAATCAGCCCGCAGCACCCAATTGTATCCGAGAGAAATAGTTCCCGCCGACAGAAATAAAGAAACGTGAACGAAAAAAGCCCTAAGGTGTCAGGCACAACAAAAGTTTGTTTTTGTAATTCTTTATTTATCGATACGGTTAATCGCCTGCTGAATCGTCTCACGAAAGCGACTACTGTCAGAATCTTCAAGCATTGCCCTCAATTTCGGTAACGCAGCGGAAGCCTCCGGTCCGATTTTACCAATTAGGAACATTGCATAAAAACGAATCCCACGGTCATCGGAATCCAATCCCTTCAGGAGTACCTCCAACGAATCCGGACCGGCATCGTCGATTGCTTTTAATGCTGACCTTGCTGCATCTTCGTCCTCGTCACTCTGTAACATTAAAAAAAGGTCTGAAACGGCTTTTCGTGCCCGCGATCCAAATGTTCCTAATTGGATCGCGGTGGCTTTCCTTACCATCCAGTCCTGATCTCTAAGCAACGGCAGTAGGCTATCGATTGCTGTTTCAGCATCCGGCGCAATTTGCGATATGCAAATCATTGCGGCGGATCGAATATCGGATGCAGAATTCTTCAATAAAGGACTTACAACGGAATACTCTTCCGATGCTATTTTTTGAAACTGCCCCAACGACCTAAGCGCTTGAATGAGTATTTCGTTTTCGCTGCTCGACAACTTTGTCGCTAATTTTTTTGCCGAACTTGGTGTCTTTGTTTCAATCGTCGCCAAGGCTCGAAGTGCGGCAAGTTGTACTTCCCTTGATTCTTCATCCATCAATTGAATGAGTTTTTCTTCATAAATTTGTGGACACCGCTCTTGAGTGGCAAGAACGTTCGCTGCCTTCAATTTGATTAGGTCGTCATGATCAGCTAATGAATTATGGAGAAGCATTTCGTATGCTTCCAACGACAGGTTACTGTTCTTAATGGCATCTAGAAGTGCTTTGCGAACTACCGGACTTGTGTCAGCACTAACGGCTTTGAAGATGCCTCGTTTTTCTGAACCCTCCGGATCGTTACTTGCTAGTAAAGGAATGACAGCAGCACGCAGTGTATCCTGTTCGGATACTATCAAGCGCCTCGCTATTTCTAACGCTCCTTCTGGGAGATCCCTGCGCATGTTGAGTGCTGTCAAGATTGCCAGTTGTTGAACACCTGTAGATGATTCTAAAGCGTTGACCAACGCCGCAACCGCGTCATTGGGTAGCGTTTCCATAGCACAAAGTACATCCGCAGCAGTTGTAGACATCTCTGCGTCATCTGATCTCAAAGCTATAAGCAGTGGACCTACAATTGACTCACCGAAGCGACTAAGCGTATCAATAATTCGTGCCTTGCCCATCGATGTACTGGTTCGGTGGTGAAGAAGATGGTCAACGACAGGTTTTCCCATCCGGAAGATGGCATATTGAATTTCAGCTGTGTCACTTTCGGAGATGTCGAGTGCATCCATCAGTGCTTTGGCGGTTAGCTCGGAATCGACGCCGGCAGCGGCTAACACAACGGCAGCATTGGCCCTCACTTTGGAATCTTTGGACTTCAAGCCCATATTGATCGCGTTGACAAGTTCAGGATCTCTCTCTCTTTTCTTAACCAAAACAATAAGAGCGTTTGTCAGCACCGGATCAGCTTGTTCCACACTCGCTTTAACAAGCTCCTCCAACTCATCGGCTTGGACTTGTGAAGCGCCCACGGCAGAAATTGCTGCTGCTTTAATCTGTAGATTTGAGCTCTGGCAAAGCCGTAACAGGTCGGAACTGACTGTTTCGGGAAGCTGTTCAAATTTTGAGAGCCCCATAGCGGCGGCAACTACGATTTCAGTTCTCGGTGCCGAAAGAGCACTAATGATTTCCGCTTCCAATCGGAGCGAAACCATGGATTGAACTGCTTGCTCTGCCACCATCAACTGCTCGTCCTGTATTGCCTCACTGAGCAGTTTACGAACGTCTTCACGGAAATCCTGAAAGCGAGAGAGTGCGAGAACTGCACCGGCTCGATGCTGAGGTGTGGCATGCTTAAGTGCCTGTGCGAGAACAGGAATTGCCTCGCCACCAAAACAAGAGAGGCACCATGCCGCTCGGTAACTTTTCTGCTGACTGGGACTGCCTAGATGTTTGGCGACCTCACTGGCAGAGGATGCTGCCGGAGGCCCAATTTTACCAATCGCTGTGATGGCTTCAAACCAAACTTGTGCATCCTTGTCTTCCAACGCATCAACTAGGGCATCAAGCGCTGGTAAAGCCGCTGAACCCTTCTCTGCCAATTCGTAGGCGGCTTCGCGTCTTTCTGTTAGATCAACACTGCCAAGTTGCCGAGCTAATTCCTCGACTTCTCCTGCAGATAAGTTCAACCCAAAGCCTAGGACAAGCAAACCGAGCATCCAGCTCGGAGGTCGTTTCATCAAACTTGCTGCTGCAATTTTAGTCTTCAAAACCATGATGGATCATTCCAACTAAATGGTTAGTTCATTCAAGATCCCTGTACTATCGCCGATGTAATCAACCGGTGTGCCAAATCTTTGGAGCATGGACATGAATAGGTTGCACATGGGGGTCTCAGCATTCACTCTGACGTGTCTGCCCGTATCGAGCGTTCCATTTCCTCCACCAGCGAGAACAACAGGAAGATTTTCATTGTTGTGGCGGTTACCATCGCTGATCGCACTGCCGTAACAAATCATGGATTGATCAAGGAGGTTCCGGCCAAAGCCATCGCTGGTGTTTTTCAGGCGTTCCAATAAGTACGCAAGCTGCTGGACGTGAAATCGGTTAATTTCTCGAATCTTTGAATGCTTGGCAGCATCCCCGCGATGATGAGATAAATCGTGGTGACCATCGGGTACATCAATATGCCGATAGCTACGATTACTTCCCGCATCGGCTAGCATAAAGGTAGCTATTCTCGTTCGATCCATTTGAAATGCTAAGACCATCATGTCACACATGAGGCGGATATGCTCTCCATAGTCACTCGGGGTACCTTTTGGCACTGGATAATCCAACTCGAGTTCTGAGTCGGTGGTTTCTGAGGTTAAGTCAATTCTTCGTTCTACTTCACGTACACCGTTGAGATACTCTTCCAATTTCTGTTGGTCATTTTTACCCAATCGCGACTGCAATGCCTTTGTATCGTCGAGGACAAAATCGAGAATACTCTTCTTCAAAATCCTGCGCCTTTCAGCTTCCGCATCTCGTTCCTTCACCCCACCCGCACCAAACAAACGTTCGAAAACGAATCGGGGGTTGGTCTCCTTCCCAACAGGTGTGGATTCCGAAGACCAGGAGACATTCGAAGAATAGGCACAGCTGTACCCACTATCGCAGTTTCCCGCACTGCGTCCGGGCTCACAACCTAGTTCCAAGGATGCGAAACGCGTGTTCTTCCCAGCAAATTTAGCAGCGACTTGATCCACTGAAACACCTGATCGAATATCAGAACCATTGGTCTTTCTGGGTTGAGCACCAGTCAAGAAAACGGAAGCACTTCTTGCATGATCACCGGCGCCGTCACCGTTAGCACGTCCTTTGTCATGGGTTAAACCACTAATGACCATTAGCTCTTCTTTGACATTCTCCAGTGGTTGCAGGATGTGGGGTAAGTCAAACCCATACCCCATCCGGCGTGGTGTCCAATCGGGAAGGTGAACACCATTAGGCACGAAGAGAAACGCCATTCTACATGGACCCTCGCTGTCATTCCTGTTGCTGAAGTCAGAGGCACTTGCAAACGCTTCCATCCACGGCAAGCCCACTGATAATCCCAGTCCACGCAAAGCAGTTCGCCGGTTGATATTTTGGAATCCCATATTCTTTACTCCACTAACTCTCGCATGGTGAATGGTTCACTGGTAACTATTGCAGCGATTAGCGCGCTAAAGCGGTAGTCGTTTTGCTCCAAAGCAGATACTGCATCATTGATCGCGCAACGATCATAGGAAACTAAGCCTCTACCCAATGCATAGATCAGTAATTTTTCTGATAAGCATCTGGCAAATGCCTCACGTTTTTCATCAGCTAAAATAGTAATCAGCTGGCTTGCTCCTCGGAATTCTTTGTTGCCTGGTAGTTCACCCGAAGGATCGATGAAGTCATCCCCGTCTCTTTCTCTCCAGACACCAATTGCGTCAAAATTCTCAAGCCCGAATCCTATTGTATCCATAGTACGATGACAAACAGCACAAGAGGGATTTGCGCGGTGTTGTTCCATTTGTTCTCTAAGACTACCTAGTGTTTCCCCGCCTTCTTCGAGATCGGGAACATCAGCTGGTGCAGGGGGCGGTGGTTCATCAAGGATATTATCCAGAATCCATTTCCCTCGCTTAACTGGCGAAGTTCGGGTGGGATTTGATGTCAGAGTAAGGATGCTTGCGTGAGTAAGAATCCCACGTCTTTCCGATTGAAGTTTCACACGTTGAAAATCATCACCAACTACCCCTTTGATTCCGTAATGGTTGGCGAGCAATTCATTAACAAAGGTGTAATCGGCATTTAGAAACTCCAATACACTTCTATCTTCCTTCACAATGTGTGAAAAAAATTCTTCTGTCTCTTTTCGCATTGCTTGTCCCAAGAGAGGACTGTAGCTGGGGAACTGCTCGGGGTTTGGGGATAGTCGATCGACATCTCTTAACTGTAACCACTGACCAGCAAAGTTATCAACGAGCGCCTGCGCTTTGGGATCTTGCAGCATTCTTTTGGCTTCTGAAACTAGAATCACAGGATCCTGTAATTGACTTTTCTCTGCTAAATCGAACAGACGTTCGTCAGGCATACTACTCCACAAAAAGTAGGAAAGCCGTGTAGCAATTTCATAGCTGTTTAATTTCCTTACCTTTTCAAGGTCATCACTCGTTTGTTTATCTTCTTCGATGCGAAAAATGAAACGTGGATTGGAAAGAATCGCCGTGATCACAGTCTGTGAAATTTCTGCTTCACTTGCGCCTTGCTGCCATGCGTTGCTCATCAACTGAAATAACTTCTGTTGTTCTGACTCCGTTAAGGGTCGCCGAAAAGCTCGACTTGCAAAGAGTTTCACATTCTCGGTGGCTGAAGAAATTTTCTCCTCAATAGAATCACTGGCGGGTGTGATTGGGAACACTCTCTTACGAATCACCTCATCTTCCAAAATGGCTAGCGATATCGTTTCGGCAGCATTGAGGTATTTCTCCAACAAGATTGGTGGAAGCGATAATACATCAGCAATGTTATCGAACCCATTTCCGACATCATCGGATGGAAAGCTCTGTCCCAAATTTAAATCCAAACCGGTTAAGTCAAGGATTGTGTTGTCATACTCCGCCTTGTTCAGTCTCCGAATGGTCACACGCCCAGGTCGACTTTCCGAGGAACAATCGAACTGCGATAGTTCATACTCAATGCCAGAGACTAGTTTCTGAAGCGGTTGCGTCTCCAATTCAAATGCATCAGCTGGAGGCATCTGCCTTTCTTTGACCAGACGAACCACCTTTTCCCACAACTCAAAATCCGTCTGAACTTCTGCTGAGTCGGTAAATCGATCAAATGCAACTCCACTTTCGGCGTCATCGCCGGAGTGACATTCATAGCAATATTGCTTCAGTAAAGGTTTCAGCTCTTTCGCAAAATGGTTGGTCTCTGCAGCAATCGCGTTAGCCGCGAGGAAAAGCAGCATTAACTGGAATATGAAATTCGAAGTCTGTCGTATTACCATCACACCAAACCAACGTAGCTTTCAACATAGCGACTGATTGAAATTCGCGGATGCATCTAAGCGAATTCAATCTCACCGATTATCCTTAACTGGGAAATCAACCACTACACCTAAGGAACAGCTCGCCACTAAATTACGAAAGAAAAACTCAAAAACGAGACGAACTCTTCTCAAATCCATGCAAAACAAGGGTAGAGTGTCCTCGGCAAATGGGGAACCCAGATTGCGTTCCCACACGCAGAGCATACCTATCCCCCCAATCGACAGGCAGCTTTAAGCCAATTGAATTGACTAGCAAAACGCTCGATATGAAGATGAATAACTGACCTAGTCTCAGGTACCAACATCGGATTGCATCGTCGATTAACACAAGTATGCATAGACCGCTTTCAATCGAACCGATGGCATTTCGCCACAAAATATTCAGGCATTTCTGGGCTGTAGGCTTACTCTTTCTGATGATCACAAGCTTTCCATTGTGGTTTTCCACCCCGATCACGGCTTACCCCAACATTTCGTTACTGCCCATCCCTGAAGAAGCGATTAAGAGTGTTCGCTACTTTGGTGTTCCCATTTCTGTTTTCCTCACTGTTGGTTTGCTTTGCAGCTTTTTGAATCGATCGAGCCAAATCAGTTGGATGATCATTGCAATGACTCTTTTGTTGGGTTTTCTATTTGACCAGCATCGACTTCAGCCCTGGGCTTACCAAAGCTTTTTTTTAGCGAGCCTATTTTTCTGTGTGCACCCGAGAAATTGGTGGCGGTGGATGCTACCGTTGGCAGTGAGTATCTATGCGTATAGTGCTTTGGGTAAATTCGATGCGCAATTCCTGAATACCGTAGGAAAGGAGCTGATTGAGTTTGCTGGGAGTTTTCTTCCCCGACGTTTATCGGCGGCGTTAGAACCCCACCGAAATGTCCTCATCTACATTTTGCCAACGGGTGAATTATTGGTCGCCTTGTCGCTTTGCTTCAGGCCTCTTCGAATATGTGGCAGTGCAGCCGCAATCTGCATGCATCTTGTCTTATTCAGCCTTCTTGGACCTTGGGCTAAAAACCATAGTCTTGGTGTGCTCGTTTGGAATGTGATGCTAATCGGACAGCACATTTATCTAATAAGCTGCCATCGATCCGATGGACAAGAAGGCGCATCATCGCACCTTACCCAAATCGCAACCTTGCAGACAATTAAGCAAGCCCCGCTTCTTTCTGCACTCTGGATTTGGATACTTATTGCACCTTCCTTGGAGAGAAGTGGCTACTGGGACCATTGGACGTCCTGGTCTCTCTATTCGCCACATACCAGTCGCGCAAGGATTGAAATTCACCAGTCAGGATTTGAGAAACTGGATGAATCAATTCTGGGATCTCTCATTCCTGACCATGATGGTGATCAATGGTATGAACTTGATCTAAGCTTATGGTCGCTCAGTGAACGTGGAGTGCCGATTTATCCTCAGGCCAGGTATCAATTAGAAATCGCAGCCTTCATTTCCACGAGATATGATTTCTTTGACGAATTAAGGGTAAAACTTCAGGGAGTATCCGATCGTAGCACAGGTCGGCGTGAGGAAAAGCGCTATTTCAACGCCAAAGAAATCCAGTCTGCTCGAACTCTTTTCTGGCTACATCCTAGATAAGCAAAGAGACTTCGGAAACTTCAACCCTTAACGATACTCATTAGTGGGATGAAGGCGAACCAATGTCTTGGGTAAAAGCTTCAATAAAAAGGTACCCAAATGAAATCCATCAAGTGGGTACCTTCATCTCTTGCACACGAAGTGTGAACGCCCTGTTTCAATAGTTGGAATTAAACCTTTGCCCAAACGCTATCTTCTGCACTCTTCAGCACAGCATCGCAAACGCGCTGGGTTTCTTGAGCATCGCGGAAGGTCGGATGGACTGCGCCTCCTTCTTCTACACCTTTGATGAAATCCGCCACCTGATGAACAAACGTGTGTTCATAACCAATCTGCAATCCTGGTACCCACCACTTATCCATATAGGGATGTTCACCACCGTGATCAGTTACATGGATCGACCTCCAACCGCGTAATTTACCCTCGTCGCTGTGCTCAAAATACTCAAGGCGATGGAGATCATGTAGGTCCCAACGAATCGAAGCATTTTCACCATTGATTTCCAATGTGTAGAGTGCCTTATGACCGCGGGCATAGCGAGTAGATTCAAACAGACCCATCGACCCGTTATTGAAGTGACATAAAAAAGCACATGCATCGTCGATGGTTACCGGTTCAACCTTTCCGGTTTCCGTGTGCATCCGCTCCTTAACAAATGTCTCTGTCATCGCGCTGACGTCTGCGATGGATCCATTGAGCCAGATAGCAGTATCGATGCAATGGGCTAAGAGATCGCCCGTAACTCCGGATCCCGCAGCCTCTTTATCGAGCCGCCACAGAGCGGCACCACCCTGAGGAACGTCCTCGGAGATGGTCCAATCCTGAAGGAAATTTGCTCGATAGTGAAAAATCCGACCTAGTCGGCCTTCATCGATCAACTGCTTGGCCATCGTTACAGCGGGAACGCGTCGGTAATTGTACCAAACTGTATTGACTACACCGGCTTTCTCAACCGCTTCACACATCTGCTCACCCTGCTCTGTGTTCAGAGCAAGCGGCTTTTCACAAAGGATCATTTTTCCTGCTTCTGCTGCGGCAATCGCTATTTCCGCGTGCGAATTATTAGGCGTGCAAATATCAATTGCGTCAATGTCATCGCGTGCAATGAGATTGCGCCAATCTGTTTCGATCGATTCGTACTGCCATTGGTCCGCAAACGCTTGAACCTTTTCTTGGTTACGTCCACAAACTGCTTTGAGAACGGGACGATGTTGTAACTCTGGGAAAAAATCATTAACTCGCTTGTACCCGTTAGAGTGGGTCCTTCCCATGAACCCGTACCCGATGAGTCCGATATTTAAATTTTTCATGCTTGAACTGAAATGGTTTGATGAGTGGAAAGAGTTAAAAGAAAGTAGGTGGAATCACCGCTAGCTCTGCCAACCGCTGGCATCGCGTACATCAATCATTGCCTGAAGAATAACGTTCCAAGTTTCCGGATTCTCAAGTACTTCATTGGAGAACATGCATCCGTCCCAACAAATATGTTGGATTCCTCGACTCTGGGCATCCTTCAGCCAGTATTTGGCTGTTTTAGCGATATCTAACTTCCCGTCAGGATCATCGGCCCTGCAATGTTTTCCTGTCTTATCGTGTGAACCTGCACCATGAACCGTTCCGTCATTTTGTGCGACGTGAAAATCAATGGTCCAAGGTCGGAGTTTATCCGTCATGGTTTCATAGGCGGAGTAGAACTCTTCCTCCGTGTACCCCTCTTGCAGTAATGCATGCTCAGGAGCGTTGTAACCCATCAAGTAGAGATATGTGTGAGCTTGATCAGCTTGAAAACCGAAAGAATCTGGACGCCCAACTCCTTCGAGAACATCGAGCATATCTTTCCAACTATGCATACCGGCCCAACAGATCTCTCCCTCGCAAGCTAGCCTCTCGCCGTGTTCTTCCGCAATCGTTGCCGCTTTCTGGAATGTATCGATAATTCGTGCAGTGTTTGCGGTGGGATCTTCACGCCATTTCTCAACGCCAAATTCTGCCGAATCAATACGAATCACACCGTACTCTCGGATTCCATGCTCGTTGAAGATCTTTGCGATCCTACAAGCCTTATGGATAGCATCTAGAAATTTCCCCTGTTGCTCGTCATCACCCATGGCTGAGTCGCCTACTGTTCCCGGCCAAACAGGAGCAACTAGGGAGCCCACTTTCAGGTCGTAACTGCCGATCAGATCTGCGATGCGTTTTAGTTCATCGTCTGTCGCATCGGGATCAGTGTGGGGATGGAAGAGAAAATAATCGACTCCCTCAAATTTCTGTCCATCCACCTCCGCACCTGATGTCAATTCCAGCATGCGCTCCAAACTAATTGGTGGCTCCTGCCCTTCCTCATCGCCTTTGCCTACAAGACCTGGCCACATAGCATTGTGCAGTTTCGGTGATGGATGAGTCATAGATCGATGCTCCTATCGTTTGTGCTTTGGCACAGCGGTGATTTGACAAATGTTGACGGCGACTGGTGACCGGCGAATCAGGCGATGAATTTAAGGATTTGGACTGCTGAAAAACGAGGATCTGTGAAAACAAAAGATCAAAGCTAAATAATCCAGATGCTTTCTGTTATTTTGATTTCGACTAGGGTGCCTTGGTGGTAACCACCATCTAGAACCTTCTTTAGTGCATCGTTCAGTTCGAACTGAATCCGCATTTCCCAATTCCATGAAATCTCTCATTTCACGGTGTTGAACAGTAAAATGGCAGTTTTTTACCCTTTAGCTGTTCACCACCGGAGTTAAATGTTTTATTAGCTAGCCGCAGCGCGTACAAGAATAGCAATTGGGCAGCATTCCAAAGAAAAAGCAAAACCGAGTATCTCAGCGGAATCACATGACGACAAAAACAGCGAACCTTCGTTCCATCCACTCTCGAAGAGATCAAATTCATTGGGACGATCAATCCCCATTAAGCCTGCAAATTGATACACGACAAGGGCAAATCACCACACGACACGGTGCCTTTCGGGGTGGCGTTTCTGATGGTGTGGAGGTGATTGAGGTTGATACAGATGGGGTGAGAGCATTAATTTTGCCAACCCGAGGTATGGGTATTTGGCAAATCGAAAAAAATGGGACTACATTCGCTTGGGAATCTCCTGTTTGTGGGCCGGTAAATCCATCACAAGTACCGGTTTTCGATCCGAATGGAATAGGCTGGCTCGAAGGATTCGATGAATTTGTGGTTCGATGTGGCTTGGAAAGTAATGGAGCTCCGGAACACGATCCAAACGGCCAATTGATCTACCCACTGCACGGTCGAATCGCCAATTTGCCCGCTCAATCCCTGTCCATCGAATACGACGAAGCGTCCGGTCGTTTGGATGTGATAGGAGAGGTTCTAGAATCTCGACTCTTCATTAAGCGCCTTCGACTGCGAAGCAGGATTCGTTTCCATGCAGGCCAATCTGAAATTACTCTCTTGGACGATGTGGCCAACGAACTCGCCAAACCCACCAAGATGCAGTTGCTTTACCACATCAATATTGGAAGTCCTGTTCTCGAGGCGGGCGCTGTTCTCGAAGCACCCGTGAAGGAGCTAGCACCCAAAGACGATCTCTCTGCAACCGAAATTGATACATGGAATCATTTTGACGGCCCAAAGGCTGGCTATGGGGAACGCGTTTATTTTGCGGAACTTCACGCGGATGAATCATCGTGCACAACCGCTCTGTTGCGATCTCAAAATTCCGATCAAGGAATTGCTGTAAGTTTCAACATCAATCGACTACCCAAATTTATTCTCTGGAAGAACACGGCAGCACTATCCGATGGTTATGTGGTTGGTCTCGAGCCTGCAACGAATTTTCCCAATCCCCGCTCACACGAAGAAAAACAGGGACGCATTATCGAACTACAACCGCAGGAAACTGCATCGTTTCGAGTCACCCTAGATCCCTTGACCTCACATGATGAAGTACAGCAAATGACGGAAAGAGTCAATCGCTTAAGAGAAGAGGTGTCTCCCCAAATACACCGAGGACCTAAAACGGGTTGGACACCTTAGTTCTGCGATGCCTTTCCTCACACAGAAGACGAACAGTTATTCAACCTTCAAACCTTCGATCCGAAAAACTGCCATGTGAGTGGCGCCATTGGGCGATAGACCCGGAGGATAGCGATAAGATTCCGTATCAATAACAAAACGGCCAGCAACGGTTACTGGTCGTGTTACGAAATTAGTGGTGTTTCCTTCAACCATCTGAATCATGACACAGTCATAAAGTGCTGCCCCCGGTCCAAAGCAACACTCTTGATTGTCTCGAACGAGCACAAACTGTGAAATGTTGGTTTCGGAGAACAATGTGGACGGCAAAATATAGCCACGGAGAGTCACATCACGCCCATCTAGAAACTTCAGTTCATCGGTGATTAACTTTGGGTCGAAAGGAGCATCTTTTTCTAAGTCGAACTTTAAATCATCAAAGTTAATATCGCCTTTGGCCAACGCACTTTCGCTACTACGGCGTTCCTCGACTCCTCTAACGGGAACAATTTCTTCTGTTTTGTCGCGCGTGACCTGTGGCTGAGTAGCGTTTTGCGGATTCACCTCTTCCTGTTGCGTCAGGGTGGAATCAACCTCGGAACTCACTTTATCCTCGACAGTAATGGGATTGGTATTTCCCGCATCGAGTAACTCATCCAAATTAAAAGACAGATCCTCCGGAGCGTCGTTATTTTTCGAACAGGACACGAAGCAACCAGCCATCAAGATTGGTAAGGCAATGCTGCGAGCAAGACTGTTCATCATGATGATCTAACAAAAAAATGTTGCGACGCGTGGGGCGTCAGAATTTTACTCAATCTTCGATAATTACACAGAGCTGGTTGTCAACGTCTTACACGTTCATACCATGTTCACTCATAAAATGCGAATTGCAGCACACTCACTCGGAACAAAGAAGCGAGTGCCCGCTTACCCTCATCAGCTGACGCAGCTTCAGGTCTTAGATCGCAAGGTGCGTGACTGATGCGTTTTGCCTTTGGGATCGAGCCACCGCAGGATAAGGTTATTTAATGATGTCGACCTTCATTCGATAAAAGACATTATTGTCAAAATCAGTCACTCTGCGGGGTGCATTGTTTAAAGAAAACTCACCTGCGAGCTTTTTCTTAGTCAAGCCCGCCTCGGTGACCTGACCATCTAATAATGTTACCTCTACCATATCGCTGCTCTTCGGTTGGCCGCCAAAGCAGCAGGTCCCAAGGTCCGGGACAAGAATGAACTTTTTCAGCACTCCCGCACCCGATGAAGGATGGATGTAACCCTTCAAAAACACTGCTTGACCATTGATTTCCACAGCCCTTTGCGTAGGCATATCCACTGACTGAGATGCTTCTTGCTGAAGCTCATAAAAATGCACACGTGTATAACCGTCGGGGACCTCGGTAACGTAGATGTAAGCGTGCATGGAAGCGCAACCAAGCATGACTAAGCCGTTAAGGGTCATCCCGGCTATCGCCATTTGCAAACCTTCAAATTCATCAGGATACCGACGAATCTGGCGATAGCTTAACCAGCCAGCTATCAAACCAATGATCGACAGTCCCAAAGCTGGCCAGAAGAAATATCCAGCTAAACCTCCCAGTGCTGCAAAGATAATCGATGCAATCGCAGTCGAACTCAGCGCCCTGTAGGGAAACTCGACGTCGTCAGTGGTTGGTGACAGTTTTTGGTCCATTGACATGGTCAATCGCCTAAAGCATGCAGAAGGTTGGAATAGCCGCTGGATGATGTCCGTGGGAATCGAACGATAAGAAGCTCGATCAGCAGAATCGGAGTGTGTCGGGGGCACATATCAGCAGCGGATGGGAAATGGTTAGGTACGCTATTTTTCAAAAATCTCAAGGTGAGAAAATTTAAGCTGTTTACTCAGGGTCAATACGAATGGAAATACCTTTTAGTTCAACTGGATCGTTGAAAGCAGCTTACCCCCAATGGTGCTGCTGGAGCCTCTCCGAAGCTTTTGTTCTCTACGAACTGCTACTTGTCCCTTTGTCACGAGCCGGAACAGGTATCGAGAAGAACGTATTGGCTCTACGAACGCTTTCGGGATCGATCTTTTCAATCTTTTTAAGTGCCTCTTTAGCGGAGTCCAGAGGACATGCTCTTAAGTAATTCACAACGGGAACACGTACCCAATTATTATCTGGGTCTGCGGTCTCGAAGAGATTAACCAAGCGGTTAATCTGGCTCCAATCATTCCACCTCGCTAGGTCGGGAATCACTAGGTCTGCGAGATCTTTGCGATCTAAAACATGATGCAGAGACTCGACCAATGCGCTCCGCGGGATGACGTCACCTTCTGTCCCATGGAAACGAATTGCCATGATGGCTTGGTAGGTATCTGCGTAAGGTGCCTGCTTATTGGCTAAAAAAAGCTCATTGATTAGGCCGAGACCACTTTCGCCACCGAGGGTGAGGTAACAAGCAATCATTGCATCGAGTCCACCCTTCGAGCTTTTCGAAGTACTTCGAAGCATCTTTTCCAACATGGACAGGTCGTCTTTGCCACCGCAAACACCCAACAAGGTCAGATAGAGGCGTTTCCGATCCGTAGGCATCTCAGGATCACTGATCCACTTGACCAATTGGTCATGATCCATTTCGGGAGCTAATTTTTTTACAGCATCATAGGGAGCGATCGCGAATTCATCGTAGGCATCTCTTGCCAACATGGATTCTTCGTCCTGCAAAAATTGGTAATAGAATTTTAGTCTGACTAAGTCATCATCTTCCAAAGCATTCATTTTTCCAATGTATGTCTCGGCTCTTTCGGTCACGGGAAGACAAGACCATTGAAGTTGAGGAGGATCCACCCCTGAAAGCATGAATCGACGACCTTTGGTGACATCGCCGTAATAGATGGCCTCAAGTTCGTCTCCAACTTGAACCAGGTCACCACCTTTGAGTACCTGAACCACTTTCATCATGAGCTTACCGGTTTCAGCATCTCGTTCGGAGGCATCCTGAGTGGAGATGGCGATCACCACAGAGTCCATTGCCGCCATTTCCTGCCGCAGAGTTTGCGATACCGCATTACAAAACGGGCAAGCCAAAAGTTCTGCAGGCAAAAGGGTTAACCACCCTGCAGTTAAAATAATCAATGTCTTCAGATACTTAGTGATATTCATAGAAGGGCACATCAAAAGGTGGGGTCCTCAGTATTTCACTGCGTAGCAAATTGGTTTTAGAACCTAAATCGACACAAAGGAATTGCTAATGATTCCTGTTCTCGCATATCCGTAAGTCTCATGATAGGTCGTTAGATGGGCTGATGAGAAGAGTTTCTATGGCTTGGATTGATAAAAGTGGACAAGCTAACCGGAGATTGGGAGAGAGAGAGAATTAGGAATTTGGCGGAAAAAGGCACCACGAACGACTAAACCACTCCTAATGAGAATGCCGATACTGACGGTATATCGAGTTACGGCTATCCGTCATGTGATTTGAGATTCAACTCGCAAGCCGCGACTCATGCCCGCCTTGTTTAGCCAAACCCTTTGAAAAAATAGGTTTTGAGCGAATTTGGGCCATTAGCAGGACACAATTCTAGTCGGAACCATCAGGATGATGGGCTTCGACCGTCTCTAGGGGGGACGTTTGAATGTTACGACATGTAATGATCGCCGCAGTACTGCTGTGCAGTTACGCTGTGGGAACCGAATCGGCGACTGCCGAACAAAAAGCATATGGTCGCGCGTGGGGAGGCCAAGCAGATTTCCGTGATTGGAATCGTTTCTACCACTACCCGTACGTGTATTATCCCCAGAATTTCTACGGACAAGAGTACTTTCGCAGCAACGACAGTCTCTACCACCGTTACCCACCAGAAATGAGAATTCCAGTTTACAACAAGCGTTGGCATAACTTCTATCCAAGTAATCGCCGATTCCATTCCGGGCATCACTTCATGCTCGATGTGTTTTAATCAGGCACACCTGGTGATTTCTCGACGTTGACCACACGGAAAACGTTCTCGCGAACCGAGAAGAACCCGTCGGCCGTCTCACAGAGAGATCTGTGTGACGGCTAATTGGCGTTTGCATGTGCCTTGAAGACTCGCAGATGCGGCTGGGCAACACTAGAACGGGTGAACTGTTCAACTCATGGGTATTAGCACGAAAATTCGCAAACTTGCTCGTTTACTCGAGCACGAAAGAGCTACCCTTTGGTGCATTGATCAAGCGGACGAGCTGGTTTTTTTGTCGGCTGGTTGTGCAGATTGGCTAGGAATCGATGTAGAGGATTTGATTGGAAGGCGATCGAAAGCCGGTACGGCAGTATCGGGAGAGCCGGCGGACTTGATTGCCGCAAGTCTCTCTCCGCCCCCAGGAGTCCAAACGCTGGGAACAGCCTCGCTGAAAACTCATCCACCGTCCTTTGGTAATCACCGCCCGGAGAGTCGCGAAGTCCGATACACACGTGTCGGAGAAGGTGAATCCGGTTTTACTATTGGTATCGCGGGTGAGTTTCGTGATCGTAAGATTGAATCCGATATTCAGGACGCTGTTGCGATCAGGCAACGCTTGGATCAATGGAGACAGCGACAGTCTGGCTTGGGATCCATCCTACTCATGGGAACATCCTCTGCCGCTCAATCCCTTCAGAGACGGGTTGAAGTTGCTTGCTCTATCCGAACACATACCGGATTGATTGAGCCAAGCGGAGGCGGTGCTGATGTGCTGGCAAGACACATTCATCAGTTATCCGCATCGGGAGAGCCGTTGATCCAGATAGATGGTCCTCTGATGGACGCAGAGTTACTGGATTCTGCGGTTATGCCATTACTCAATCGACTCAGTGACTCTGAATCAGCGTTAGGGTCTATCCTGTGCAGACAATTGGATCAGACCTCGACCGCAACACAAATGCGTTTGTTCTCCCTCATGGAAAGTTTCCCGAAGCGTCTTCGACTTTTGGCGACTTGGGGTTCAGGTTCAGCGACTCCAATCGAAACTGCTAAGGGAACCGATTTGGGGCTGAATTCGGAGGAGCGACCCGATCCCATATGCAGAGAAATCGGCTGTCTCTTAGAAACCATTCAAATACCCATTGCAAAGCTGTCCGATCGGGTCGAAGACTTACACTCGATGGCTCAGGCTCTGCTTGGACGCCATCGTGTGACGGGCAAAATCACACCCGATCGCATCAGTCGACCTGCTCTCGACGCGATGGTGCACTACCCATGGCCAAACAACCTGATTGAATTGGAAGAGTCAATCCGCTTCGCAAGCAAAAACTCGGTTGGAGAGGCAATTCAGATTGAAGACCTGCCGCTGAGTATCAGGTCCTATCAAGTACCTCTTCCCCGAAACACACGGCGGTTTTTGCCTCTGGATGTGCTGGTGAGAAGATACGAAGAATCACTCATTATCGAAGCCATGGAATCGGCGAATCATAATCGCGCCGAAGCAGCACGGAAATTAGGTATTTCGCGATCTCGTCTGATACGTAAATTGGATCATTTAGAAACGGATGCAAAAATTAAAGGAAGGAGCACCTGATGCATCCGCCTCCGCCAGAAAGAAGACAAACCCTCCAAACCTTGCAAACCTTGCATTGGATTGTCTGCGAGCGAAATCAGCGGTGGTCCAACACCGTTCGTCGTTTCCATCACGACCTGGTTGGCAAAGAAATCCAGGCAAAAATCACTACACATAAGGTAACATCCGAACGACCGGTGACCCGCCCGAGCGATGCTGTAGTTTTCCTTTGGGAGGTCGATCGATCCAATCTAGTCGATTCCTTAGATCATTTAATTCAGATAGGCTTATCGTCAAGCAATCATTTGCAATTGGTTGCAAGCGTTGGCCTCAGCTTATCCCAGCGTCTTGCATTGTCTGAATTGAATATAGCGATGTTCTTGCAAAAGCCGGAGGAAATGCCGCGTTGCAGACCCATTCTGCGAGGCTACTTCGCAAGGTTGGGCGACTTCGTAGACTAATAGTAGAGTGAACGCACTCGATTAGACATGATCGACTACCCAGAGAGGCCTACCGCTGGTCTACTCTGTGAAAAGTTACACCCAACCCTTCCTCCCTGCTCCTGTCCGTATGTCCAACTCTACCGCCGAATTGATTCGTCAGGCTATTGCGAGCCATCCCGACCCCGAAACGGGTCGTCCTCTCGAAGTCATGGGGCAAATCCGCTCTGTGGCTGTAGACGGCGATATCGCTGAGATCGACCTTGCACTCAGTTCCCATTCGCTGACAATCAAAGAAGATGTCAAGGATGCGATTGAGTCCAAGGTGGTTGCGGCCGTACCAGGTGTTACACCAAAAATCACAGTCAATATCCACGAAAGACCATCTGTTCGACTGGGTCAGATCGCATTGCGAGTCAAGAGCGTCATTGCGGTAGGAAGTGGAAAAGGTGGCGTGGGTAAGAGCACGGTTGCCGCGAGTATTGCGCTCACCCTGAACCGATTGGGTTCCAAAGTGGGATTATTAGATGCTGACGTCTATGGCCCCAGTGTTCCACAATTACTTGGACTTTCCGGTCGCCCCGCAGTCAACGCCAACAAAAAAATAGAACCGGTCATGCTTGAAGGTAAAGTGCCGGTCATGTCGATGGGTTTTCTCGTTGAACCCGATCAGGCGGTGATCTGGCGTGGTCCAATGCTGCACGGATCCATCAATCAGTTCCTGGCCGATACAAATTGGGGGGAATTAGATTACCTGATTATTGATATGCCACCTGGTACCGGGGACGTTGCACTGACTCTTTCTCAAGCAATTCCACTGGCGGGAGCAGTGGTGGTATGCACCCCGCAAGAAGTTGCTCTACTTGATGCGGTCAAAGCGATTAGCATGTTCCGCAAGGTGAATATTCCCTTATTAGGAATGGTGGAGAACATGAGTGGCTTCTTATGTCCAGACAATGGAAAAACTTATGATATCTT
>JAYYHM010000457.1:0-4425 GCA_036148415.1 Planctomycetota bacterium | reverse complement strand
ATCGCGACCCTATGAGCCTGGTGACTCGGTAAGGCAGATCGACTGGAAAGTTACTGCGCGTATGCCGGTCGCCTACGTCAAGCAGCATGAGACTCTCAAGCGAATGTCAATGTATCTACTGGTAGATACATCCGCGTCGATGCAGGTTCGCTCGACTCATTTGAGCAAGCATGCTTTGGCAGTTTGGATTGCGGGTGCGATGGGATTGGTTTCGATACGGCGATTGAGTCCAGTGAGTGTGTTGAGCGGTGGAAGTCGATTTAATCGGATTCGTGGCGATGCACAGCCTAGTCTTTCTCCCGACGATCTATGGCGCCACCTAGAACCTCTCAGAGCGAGACAGATTGAAGAGACTACGGAACTTACAAAGAGAATTGATTCGTTGTGCCTTAAGCTTCGTGAAAAGAGCGTGATCGTTGTCATCAGTGATCTGTTTGAAGACGGGGTTGAAAATGCGCTGAAGAAAGTGGGACCGAAGCACGATGTGATTGTTTTGCATCTGGTGGATCCGGCCGAAATAGGCAATCTGTCAGCAGGTTACTTCGTCGGCGCGGCATCGGAGTCCAGTCAGCAGTTTCTTGTTTCCAACCGCGATTCCTGGGATCATCACATCGATCTGGAGAAAAACCTAGCTGCCGCCGATGTGAGTTACGCGCGTTTTGTTACTGATCAAGATCTTGTTGGTCCGTTGCGACATTTTTTGATGACACGTGTATCCCTCATGAGGGGACAGCGATGACATCCACGTACAAGGTGATGCTCATAGCGCTGATGGTGGGAGCCGTAGGGATAAACACTACGCACGTCACTTTTGGTGCGGAGAGTGGCGTAGAGACTTCTGTAAGACAGGTGCCGAGCAACGAGTCGCCGTTAAGTGCAACCGTTCGAAGAGGGCTGAGTGGTAGTGTTCGTTTTACCCATCGGAGCTCAGCAATAGAGGTGCGAGCCAACCAGTCCGTTGATGAACCGGTGCTTGTGCGTCTGGAATTAATGGGTAGCAAAAGCGATTTAGGTGAAGCGGATACGATTTACGAATATATGCTCCGGTTTTTTGGTATGCAGGCTGGCACCTTCGATCTCTCGCAAATGTTGACCATCGACGGACAAACCCAGTCCCATTCTGATAATCCAATCGAAGCGATTTGGGTAGAAGTGGTCTCGGAACTTCCCCTCAGCCGCGGCACTAATCTGTATGAAATTGCTGATCCTGAGATTGAAACCAGGCGTGGATACCGAGTGCTTGCGTACGCATTTGGATTGATTTGGTGCTCCATTCCCGTCGTGGTTTGGGCTTCACGTGGACGGGACAGAACGGTGATTGGATCAGAACCCATCGAGCCACCCCTCACTCACATGGAACGCCTGCAGAGTCTGGCAAATGATGCCGTGAATCGACCTCTGAGTTCTCAGGAGCATGCCGAGTTTGAATGGTTACTGTATTCGAAATTGCTCGACCAATCGGAATTGACCGATTCGTTGCTTACGGCACTGCCTGTTCTGAAGATGGATCAACGTAAGGGTGCTTATCTGAGAAGGGTTGAACGCTGGTTGCATTCCGCAGACTCGGTTTTAAGTGATTCGCAGACCGCAGGATTGGCTGAGCTCCTCAGTGAATTGAAAGAATTGGAAGAACAGGTCAGGGACGGTGAAAAGGGTGTTCAAGAGTTCGTTTCCTCCAAAAATCAGGGATCGAGGGAATGACTTTTTTGTATCCCGAGCGTCTGTTGCTTCTTTGTATCCCTGCAATCCTTTGTTGGTGGCTGGTTAGAAGGAAGGGAACGCAGATCAAGTTGCCAATGGATGGAATGGAGACGCGGCCGAGGAAGGGCCTGAAGTGGTTTTTGCGGACATTCGAATTATTTCCCTCGGTGATGCTAGCGACGGCTCTAGTGATGATCGCCCTACCGCAAGTGCTTAAAGTGCCCGACAGGGAACGGGTGGCTACGCATATCACCATCTGTATGGACGTCTCCGGCAGCATGGGAGCTGGAATGGGAGAGATGAATCGATATGAGAGTGCGGCTTCGGCAATCGAGTCATTTACTTTGGCGAGGGAGGGCGATGCGATAGGCTTGACACTGTTTGGCTCATGGCCTCTGAGGTGGGTTCCTCTGACAAAAGACCTGCAGGCACTGCGAAATGCGCTCGTTTTCGCGAATCCAAGAAATCAACCACGCGGGATGGGGGGAACCATGATCGGGGCAGCTCTCGAGTATTGCGCTGATAATATGGAACGCGAGGGCGCACGACTGGATGGTTCGGCCGAGAGTGAATTGAATGCTACACAGTGGCGATCCAACCGGGCGAAGACACAACTTTTCGGAAATGCCGTATCGCTTGGAGGTCGACCTGGTCTTAATGAGGGGCCGCAGAATGACCGATTGTTGGTCTTAGTGTCGGATGGCGCAAGTGGTGACCTCAATGGCACCGATTCAGTGGGTGGTATCGTGGATAGGCTCAACGAGGCCGGCATCACGATGTATCACATTCACATCGGTAGCGACACGATACCCAACGCTGTCTCGACCATAGCAGAGGAGACCGGGGGCCGGGCGTTCCTCGCCACGAACTCGGATGGTTTGAAACTCATCTTTGACCATATCGATCGTATGCAACCGGCAAAATTTGTAGCAACAGCTTCTGTCCCCACCGATTTTTTCGAGCCGTTTGCCGCCGTTGCCCTATTCACACTGGTGATCTGGTTGATCAGCCTTCTGAAGTGGAGGCAGACCCCATGGTAGAGAACCCCGTCCTCGTTGCCACCCTAACCGCTGGGCTTGTTGCATTGGTCAGTAGTTTTGCAGAGTCTCTTCATCTCAAGCGTGTTGCTCGAGTGGAGAAACTGATTGATGGTAGCGACCAGGGCCCCACCATTTTCGCAACACTATCACCGGCACTCAGGGTGATCTCCCTCGCATTGGCAAGCTGGGGTTTGGTGATTCTCTTGCTGGTTCCAGCCGCAGTGGTGGAGGTTGAGCCTGATCCCGAAGCCTCCAAACACCTTTTGATCTGTCTGGACGCTTCTCCAAGTATGTTCTTGGAAGATGCGGGACCCCGACTTAGCAGTACCTCGGAGCCCCTTCAACGTATGGTCCGCGCGGGTGATGTGATGAAGGGGCTCATGGATCGCATCGATGGTGAAAAAACGCGGGTCACGGTCTTCGGCGTTTACACACGAGCTGTCCCGATTCTGGAGGAGACGTTTGATAAGTCCGTGGTGAATAATCTTTTCGATGGACTTCCGATTTTTGCTGCTTTCGAGCAAGGCGAAACGCAGCTCGCCTCAAGCGTTTCCGATGCAATCGAGTATTCGAGGAAATGGCCAGAGAATTCCACACTACTGTTAATTGTGAGTGATGGTGATAGCAAAGACGGAACACCAATCCGAGCAGTCCCGAACTCGATTGCCGAAACATTGGTAATTGGAGTCGGTAAGACCAATGCTGCAACGACAATCGCGGGACATGCATCAAGGCAGGACGCGGCCTCCCTCCGGCGGCTGGCGAAAGAGCTACGCGGGACTTACTTTGACGCTAATCAACAGCAGTTGCCCAGCGATTTGTTGAATCGACTTGCAGTGGTTCAACCCAAGCTTGGCGAGAGCGTGCGGTTACGCGATGCCGCCCTGATGGCTTTCTGCGTAGGTTCAGCAGTTCTCGCAGGACTCTTGCCCATGCTGACTCTCTTTGGTCTACCAAAGGGATTTAACTCCACAAGTCAGGCTGCGCAGTCAAGTCAACTAGGAGGTGCATCATGAATCAAAAAGGCTGGTTATGGCTAATCTGGATGCTGTGTCCGGTTTTTGCCATCTCGTACCATTATGGTCCCGGGCAACTCTGGCTCGCCCGCGATGTGCTTGGTGAGAGGATTCAAGCTGCGGGTGACCTAGCCGTGGCTGCACAAGCCAAGCAGGACGAGGCCTATTTGGTGCAACTGGACGTGATTAAAGCGAGGCGAGACGCCTTTCTTGCAGGAGTCGATTGGCAGTCCCAAAGCACGGATCCTCTCGCTTTGAAGGTCCTTGAACAGGAGCAAAGGCAGTCCGAGGCCTACGCCATGGCAAGTCAAAGTTGGGAAGAGGTCATGGTCACTTACAGTGAGGCAATCGATCAGATGTTGGAGTCACTCCAGGCAGCTGGGAATGGGGCACAAGCGTTAGCTCCTAAGGATCAGTACGTATTGGAGTCACTTCGCTGGGCTGAAGCGAGAGCCATGGTACGAAGTGGACTGGTTTTCAATGGTGTGGACCAGTTGCAAGCTCTCTTGGATATTCGCGTGAGCGAACGCGAGCTGTTGGTCCCGGTCTCAGGATCGAAAGAGCGTCAAGGCGTCAGCGGAGAGAGTCGCGAAAGATTGCCGGTAGACGCAATTAGAGAGGAACTTGCTGCAGCTCAGTATATTGGCGCGAGACTGCTCCGAGAGGAG
>JAYYHM010000456.1:0-2911 GCA_036148415.1 Planctomycetota bacterium | reverse complement strand
TGGGGTACCTCCCCTGACCGCATCGCCATGAATGAGCTTTGCAACTGCAGCTGCCCCCAAGCAGCCACGTCCTCGCGATAATAGCTGTCTTCGGGTTAGTGATCGATTTAAAATTTCTAGAGGATTCATTGTCATTAAGTTAGAGGACTTATTCGCGGGTCAAAGTTTCATCAAGGTTGAATAGGGTACTGGCAACCAATGTCCACGCGGCTCGTTCAGCAGCCGGGATTTCTTCATCGGATTTTGATTCGCCTACTCCCAAAAGCTTCTCAGCTTGTTCTGTTTGTTTGGTATAGGTATCACGGGCCTCATTTAGAATCTGCGAGAGAACCTCTGTTTCCTGTTCTGTCGGCCAACGTGAAGTTGTCCAGCGAAATGCTTGTTGCAATCGCTCTGAATCTGAATCTGCCGATTGCGTTATTATTCGTTCGGCGAAGTTTCTGGCAGCTTCGACAAATTGGACATCGTTGAGAGTGACCAAGGCTTGCAGGGGTGTGTTGGTTCTGGATCGCTGGACCGTACACTTTTCCCTTGTTGGTGCATCAAAGATTTGCATCGCTGGCGGTGGTGCGGATCGCTTCCAGTAGGTGTACAGGCTACGGCGATAAAGTTTATCTCCGTGATCCTGCACAAATTTTGGATTGCCACCTAAACCCACTTCTGCCCAGAGTCCGCCAGGCTGGTAAGGTTTTACACCGGGCCCACCGAATTCATCGATTAACAAGCCGCTAATCATGAGTGCGGAATCACGGATTGATTCACCCGATAGCCTGAAACGCGATCCTCTCGCAAGTAATCGATTGCTTGGGTCTGCTGCATAAATCTTAGTGCTGCAGCTTGAAGTTTGCTGGTAAGTGGCTGACATCATGATTCCTTTGATCAGCCGCTTAATATCCCAGCCGGTTTCACGGAAATCCGCTGCTAGCCAGTCAAGTAGTTCTGGGTGAGACGGAAAGGTCCCTTGTGCACCGAAATCTTCTGGTGTGGAGACAAGGCCGTTTCCAAACAGCATCTGCCAGAAGCGATTTACCGCAACTCTGGCCGTGAGTGGATGGTCATCTTGGAAAAGCCACTTGGCTAAACCGAGACGATTCTTGGGAAGATCGCTGCCCATTGGAGGAAGAACTTTGGGCGTTCCCGGCTCGACTTTTCGATCAGTGGGTGAGTCATAGGAACCACGATTCAAAATAAAGGTGTCTCTAGGATTCGACATCTCTCCCATGATCATGACGGATGTCATCGGTTTTTTGAGTTCAGTAATCTCCGTGTTGAGTGAGATAACGGTTTCCTCCAGTTTTGAGTATTCGTCATTCTCTTGTCGAAGGAAGTGTCTTTTGATTGCTAACTTTTGTGGATCACTTCGCTTGTCCTCGGGTATCCCCAGTAGATCCCCGATTGGGGTGATTTTGGATAGCTGTTTGACCTCCTCTTGAGCGAGCATGCGTTTATAGACCTGCACTTCATCAATCTCGCCTTTAAAGCGGGAGTCCGGGTGTCGACTGCCGATGAGTAATGTTTTCTCCGTGCGAATCGTCTCCGTCAGTCCATCTTGCTCGATATTCCAGTCCCATTTTTCTCCGTTGACGTAGATCGTGATGCCCGAGGCTTTGCTCGTCCCGTCATAGGTGATCATTACATGTTGCCACTGATCAGCTACCAACTTTTTCTTCGTATTCACTTTCACAGCGTTGGCAGGCCAGTTGTGAATGAGATGCACGGCGATCGGAGAATCACCCGTCAATAAGTCATAACCCCGGAACTGATTGTTGTTGTCCATTTTGGCCAATACAGCCCCCTGCCCTGACCCTTTGCTGGGTTTGATCCATCCGCCATAGGAAAAGGAGTCAGTGCGTTCGAAATCGGCTTGAGCGCCCACGTCAACAAAGTTCTTGCCGTCAAACTTCAGACCCCAGTCAACTCTGGAAGGAGTCCAATTCGCTTTCCCTTGGATCACTCCCTTTAGATTCTCGCCGACGTTAGCTTGGATTTCTTTTCCCTCACCTTCAATGAGTGGAAAACGGATGAGGCAATCATCGAGATAAGTTCGGTTTTGATCTGGGTTGTCGGATTGTTGGGCAAGCCAATTTGTTAACTGTTCAACATTGGCGTTTTCGATCCTCTCGATCGCCTGTTTCGTCTCTGTAAGTGCTTGTTGTTTCGCGGGTAATTGTTTTTCTTTAACAGGGTCCGCAATTTGAAGTATCGGTGCTGCATTACCTCGCCGTGTTTGCATGCCTCCATCACTGCTGGAATTGAAAAAAGCATAGAAGCGATAGTAATCTTCCTGGCTGATAGGATCGTATTTGTGGTCATGGCATTGGCCACATTCCATGGTCAATCCAAGCCAGACGGTTGATGTCGTTTTCACACGATCCACCACATACTCTACGCGGTACTCCTCTGCGATCGCACCACCTTCATCGGTGGTTCCATTGTTACGGTTGAATCCAGCCAACAACTGCTGCTGGTCGTTAGCATTGGGGATCAGGTCGCCAGCAAGCTGATTGATGGAGAATTCATCAAATGGCATGTTGAGGTTGAAGGCTTCCACGATTGCGTCTCTCCAAGCCCACATGTCTCGAGGTCCATCAGCATGATAAACGCTTGTGTCTCCGTATCTCGCAGCATCAAGCCAGTCGATTGCCATGCGTTGGCCATATCTTGGAGATCGGAGTAATCGATCAATTAGCTTCTCATATGCTTTCGTCGATGTGTCTTCAAGAAAGGCATCCACTTCATCCGGGGTGGGTGGCAGGCCAGTGAGATCGAGTGTTGCACGCCGAATCAGTGTTTCTTTTGAAGCTCTCTCCGCAAGTTTGTGATCAGGGAGGTTCTTTTTGACAAAATCGTCAATCGTATCCTCGATGCGTTTTGATGGATGTGTTTTTTTTTCAGGTCTCATAAACGACCA
>JAYYHM010000455.1:0-7741 GCA_036148415.1 Planctomycetota bacterium | reverse complement strand
GTGGTAATCAACGCACTTTCAACCCTTGCTGGCCCCTCTGGAGAATTAGTGAACGGTGCAGCTCAATCTGAGAGTCAGCCGTCACCTGCAGGAAGTATCAATCTTGCTCCAATTAGTTGGTGTTACCCCTCTGCAGAGCTGATATTAGGTGTTGCTTTGGTTGACTCTAAGGATTCTGAGCTTGGGAGTGAAAGTATCGATAGCTTGCATGCCGATAGTGATCAGGTGCAGGTGTACGGACCCAGTGTGTCATGGCATTTCCACCAAATACCTATTGGTTCGGACCCTTCATTTGAACTAGATGAGAGGATAGTTGAGTTCGAAGTAGCGTTAAGGGGAATCCAAGCTGATGGCTTTGGCCTCAGTGATTAGATTCCGGGGAACCATTTGGTTCTTCGAGATTCTAATTAGTTGGTTTTTTCCACGTAACGAGTGATAAAAATTGATAAATCAGGGGTTTTGGGTAGCATAGCTAGCTAGTCCCTCTTTGAAGTGTTGGATTACGGAAGCGGTCCATTATCACGTGCTGAACATGGGTTCAGATTTCTGTGATAAGTTCCAAACCGACTCCGGCAAGTCCAAACAAACATTCCATCTTTCCGAGACAAGAGATGAGAAAATTGCGTCGTGTTTTTCGTCGAGCTAGTTTGCTACGTAGCGCCAGCAGGCGTCGAGAGTCGGCTCGTGGTTCGCGAAACGATTCAACTCTCCGTCGTCTTAGCAGCGAAGCGTTGGAGAAGCGTGAATTGCTCGCTGGGGATTTAGGCACCGCAGCGAACCACAACTATTGGAACGCCTACGATGTAAACGACGACCGCCAAATCAGCGCTTTAGATGCATTGGGTGTAATCAACTACCTAGGACAAAGTGGCGAAGGTGAGTTGATTGCTGGTGATGGCGCCAAGATGTTCTATGACGTCAATGCGGATAACCGGATTAGTGCCTCCGATGCGCTGGGTGTGATTAATGCTTTGGGTCGAGGTGAAGAAGTTGGCGAGATCGTTGAGCTTGTTCTTACAGCGCGGACGGCTAATGATGAGTTGATTACCCCTGATCTCAGCGGCGATATCAATGTAGAGGTGGGCGAACGATTTGATTTGGAAATTGCCTATGATGATTTGAGGGTGAATCAGTTTTTACAACCCCCCGTTGAACTGGGTGTCTTTCAATTATTTACTGACGTGGCCGTGAGTCAGCCCGGGGTGTTAATGCCTATCTTGAATGAGACTCAGAGACTCATTATCGATTCCGCACTTCGTAATGAATTTGCGAACTCGAACATTAACCAGTTTAGGTTTACGATTCCCGAATCTCCTCCTGGGCGATCTGGCCAACTTTCATTTACCGCCCCACTTAGCGACTTTCCTACCAATGCCATCACGAATGCGTTAGTTGCATTTGGCTATGAAGAAGAAGAATTTGAAATCGAGACTTTGGACTTCGGAAATGGTCCGGATGACGATCTTGGCTACCAGATCCATTGGGTAGGTGAAGCATTTGGAAACGTGGATCTTCCAAATGTTTCCATTGAAGTCATTCTCTTTAATCAAGCAACAAGCGTTGACACGGAGACGATTGAATTTGCACCCTTCCTAGCGGATGGTGAAACACCGAACCCGGATGCGGTGCGTTTTAACATCAATGCCTTCAGTCGAACCTACCCCGATCAAAATAATCCATCCGGCACACTACTCTATACCGAGGGAAGTCGAGGCAGTTTCGATCCAGCAACTGGCTTTGATGAAGTGGGTGGATTTTCGAGGGAGGTCCCCATCACCGGTGGTGGTATTCCCGAAATCGTTGGTAGTTTTGTTCAGCCATTTGACGCATTCAGTTTGCCGGTTTATCTCAAGTCTGAAGTTAGTGATTTCGTAGTCAGTGTTAATCCTGGCGAAGATCCAGAGGCGATGCTTGTCTTCGGCCGTGACGATGCGGTTCCTCAGGATTTCATCTTGGTGGAAACAGTTGGGACGGGTGATAGTAATAACAACGGCATTAGCCAAGTTGTGCTCAATGCGACCGTTAACGCGCCGGGGATCATTGGATTTGATCCTACAAGTATTTCCGTTGATGAAGATGCGGGCGTTGCTACCCTGACGGTAACGAGAACATCCGGCTCCGTTGGCGACGTGACGGTCAACTACTCTGCCATATCTGGAACTGCCTTAAGCGGATCCGACTTCTCTCCGTCAGTTGGCTTTCTTGAATTTCTTGATGGTGAAACCACCAAGACCTTAAATATTTCCCTTCTCAATGACTCGATCATTGAGGGTAACGAACAGTTCACCGTTGTGCTGAGCGACCCTAGTGGTGGTGCATCGATCGATACAGCCACAGCCACAGCCACGGTGACCATCGTGGATGATGAGGTCGCTGTTCCTGGCAAATTAAACCTCAATGTTGCGACGGCCAGTATCGACGAAAATGCGGGAAATCTGACTCTGACTGTGAATCGTAGTGAAGGTAGTGACGGGATCGTCTCTGTCGATTTCACCGTCGCTGGGACGACAGCCTCTCCGGGCTCTGATTACACCGAGCCATCTGAAACTACCCTTGAGTTTCAGGATGGTGAAACCGCCAAAAATATCGTCGTACCTATAGTAGACGACTCGATTTTCGAGGGTGATGAAACGTTCACAGTAACCTTGGGTAATCCAACGGGCGGAGCAACGGTCGGTGAAACTAATCAAACCGTTGTAACTATTGTGGACAATGAAGTTTTCACACCGGGTGTTTTCTCATTGGCATCTGCAACCGCTAGTTTCAATGAAAATGCTGGGACGCTAACCCTCACGGTAAATAGAGAGGGTGGAACGGATGGTCAAGTTACTGTCGACTTCGCAACTATTGCCTCGGGTGATGCTACCGAGGGTTCTGACTTTACACCAATTTCAGGCACACTTACTTTCGAAGAAGGTCAGAATACCAAAACCATCGAGGTGGAGATTCTTGATGATTCACTCATTGATCCCGATGAAACTTTTTCGGTAGTGATTCGTGATCCGGGAGGTGGTGCGATACTGTCGACCACTAAACCCACCACTACAGTGGTAACCATTATAGATGATGAGAATCCGGGAACTCTTATCTTCACGTCAAGCACAGCTCAAGTGAATGAAGACGATGGTACAGTCACCCTAACGGTCTTCAGAGATGGAGGTACGGACGGTGTTGTCACTGTCGCCTATGCAACAAGCGATGGAACTGCAACAAATCAAGATTACACATCGCAAACCGGCACGCTGACTTTTGCCGACGGCGTCGATAGTCAGCAGATCACAGTGGACATCACTGATGATATTCTCATTGAGAGTAATGAAACATTTGTTGTCACCCTTGATCCAGACTCAACCACAGGTGGCGTTCAACTAGGTAGTCCAGCAAGCGTCACCGTGACAATTGTTGAAGACGACGTGCCAGGCGAGCTAGCGTTTAGCACGGACACTGCTGCTGTAAGTGAAGACGGGGGGTCCATTACTTTGACGGTAACACGGACCAACGGTAACGATGGTGTGGTCACTGTCAATTACCAGACCGTCGATGGGACCGGTGCCAACGGAGCGGTGGCGGGCGCGGACTTTGAGAGTACGTCGGGTCAACTGACGTTTGGAAATGGTGATGAATCCGAAACCATTACTGTGCCGATTACGAATAATACAACCATCAATCCTGATAAGGTATTCTCGGTTGAATTGTCAAGCGTTGGTGGTGGAGCGTCCATTGGAACACCGGATACAGTCAATGTCACCATTTTAGAGGATGACATTGAACTTCTCTTTAATCCATCCGCCTATACAGTGGGTGAGACGGTAGGAACGGCTTCGCTTACTGTTACCCGAATCGGTGACACAGATCAGGAGGTGAGTGTTGCTTTCGAAACCCAAGGCGATTCTGCACTGCCCGCGGAAGATTTTATTGATACCAACGCAACCGTTACTTTTGCAGCGGGTGAGACATCCAAGACGATTGCCATTTCTATTGTTGACGATAATCAACAAGAAGAAGATGAGACATTTTTCGTTGCCCTTGATCCAAGTTCGATCACCGGTGGAGCAACACTCGGGGCAACCCCAGTAGCGACCGTAACGATTGATAGTGAAGACGTAGCGGGTGTTCTGAGCATCCAAGATAGGACCGTGAATGAGGATGAGAACACAGTCACACTTACCGTGTCGCGGACTAACGGTACCGATGGGGTGATTTCTGTTGACTACCAAACGGTAGACGGAACTGCTATCGCCGGCGAGGACTATCTATCCAAGAGTGACACACTCACGTTTGGTCATAGTGAGACGACAAAGCAGATCGAGATTACGATCATCCATGATTTGCTCGGGAATGAGGGCAATGAGATATTCACGGTCGAATTAGATAAGGATTCTGTAACGGGTGGTGCAGGAGTAATTGAGAGTCAATCTGTTGCGGAAGTAACCATCATTAATGTGAACGAGGCGCCCACAGCAACTCCCATCACTATTCCGGAAGCAGGTGAAACCTTAAGCGAAGAAGATCCAGATTTCACTATTGATGAGTCGGATTTACTTGCTGTAGCGACGGATAGAGAAACGGATAACGTGTTATCGATCAGTAATATACGTGTCACGAACGGAGATGGGCAGGGAGTTTCAGTTGACGATAATCTGAATTCCCTAGCCGTGAGTCCATCTGCTTACGGTTATCTCACTGGTTCGCAGTCTGCCGTCATTCAACTCGAATACGACATCTCAGATGGAACTAACACTATCACCAACACAGTGACGATTACGATCGCTGGCTTCAATGATGCACCCATTGCAGTTGACGATCTCAACGCAATCGCTTTCAAGGGAGCTACGTCTAACATACGCGTGCTGGATAACGACGATGCGGGTGACGGTGAGGATCAGGGATTAGAAATTATTTCAGCAAATTCACCCGATGGTGACGTGGCAATTAAGAACGACGGGACGCTTGATTTTACGCCCGTCGCTGATTTTACAGGTCCTACTACGATCACCTACAAAATTAGGGATGCCGAGGGTAAGGAATCTGACTTCGCAACGGTGTTTGTGGAGGTCAAAGAATTCCTACCTTCCTCAGTTGCAGGATTTGTCTTTATTGATGAGGTTGAGAATTCGGCCAGCGATATCGCAGCAGGTGCCGACCCCATCCGAAACGGCTTCAAAGATTCTGATGAGCGGGGTTTGATGGGAGCATTGGTTTCAGTATTCTCTGCCGCCAATGATAATGTGACGGGTGAACTGGTTGAGGACACCACGCTAACGGATTCTGATGGAAGTTTCTCCTTTGGTAATCTAGCACCAGGTACCTATGCGATTACCTACCAATCAACGGATGCAGTTCTATTCACGGGACAGCCGACCCGTACACTGGAAATCCCAGTTCAGGGTGGTGTAGATGCCACAGGCTTTGATTTCGCACTCTTATCTCTTGCAGGGCAAGTTGATATTTTGGCCTCGGCTTATTTTTACCGGGATGGTGGGGTCGTTAGCTTGGACGATTCGGGTGTTCAAGAATTTGTGACCTCACTGGATGGTTACGCTGAAGATGTGAAATTCGTTGAATTTGCTCTGAGCAGCACCCGGGACACTGCGTTGCTCACTATTGTCGAGGACGACAAAGAGGTGAAAACAGCTCAGTTATCCAGTCGTGATTTCCGTTTGTTCGGTGATGCTGCATTCTTCTTCAGAGGTCAAGACGAATTGTCGTTCCTCGACGAGGGAGAGATTGCGGGATTAGTAGCTGATTATCCGAGTTACCGAGATGCGGTGGATCAAGTTCTAGCCGATATGTAGATCTTTGTCCGAGTTACCATGCACAAGATTTTCTTGCGAAAGCCATGGTCTATTCTGGTCGATGGCGAAAGTTGGATTGAACGTGCGGACATTCCTGAAACGGAAGCTTCCTCATCATCTGACGAGACGCAGTTGCATGTTTACCACCGAAAATTCAATGCCACTCAGGCTGTTCTGGATTCCGAAGTGCAATTGAGGATTGATCAGTGGCACGGTGACTTAATCGGCATTGAATTGAATGACCAGCCGGTTGATTTTTTCGTTTCGAACCCCACTGAACTGTTGGCAAATCTAACTGGTCACTTGCGTTCACATAATGAAATCCGGATCTTCTTGGCCAGGGGTGTTGAGAGTGGTCCACGGTTGAGTGGGAATGTCTACTTAACTTTGGTTGAGTAGACTGAAGGAACTTACAGCCCAGCGCGTTTAGTTAGGATGGGGTTCGAGTAGAAAAGGGACAATTTCCCCCTTGATTCAGATGCTTCGTAGCGGACGACTGGAGAACCTGAATCCGCTATTAATGACTCTATCGTTTGTTATTGAGATTTCTGCTGTCTGCAAAATAGGATTGATGATGGCAAATCGGACACAAGTAGCTGAGCCTGTTGCTTTAATTACTGGGGGATCAGCGGGACTGGGGTTAGCGATAGCGAAGCATTTTTCTAATTCGGGGTATCGCGTATTGTTAGTAGGTAGAAAACTCGAGTTGCTTGAATCTGCAAAAGCAAAACTGAGTGCCACCTGTAAGAGTACCGTTCAAGCCTATGCCTGTGATGTGACAGAACCAGCACAGGTAGAAGCACTCTTTGAGTTTGTTAAATCAGAATTCAAGCAACTCGATGTTCTTGTCAATTGTGTTGGAGAGAGTGATCGTGGGTTGATAGAGGATTTAGCTCCAGATCGGTTGCAACGGCTAATCGAGGTGAATTTGTTATCGTCGCTTTTGTGCACACAAAAGGCGATTAACCTACTCGAAGAAAGTCGGGGTGTGGTTCTCAACATAGGTTCATTGGCATCGAAGGTTGGAGCGAGATTCATAGGCGGTTATGCCATAGCAAAGCACGCTTTAGCGGGATTAACCCAGCAGATGCGTCTTGAATTAAAGGACCGTGGTGTTCACGTAGGATTACTTTCACCAGGACCCATTCAGCGGCATGACGCAGGGTCTCGATATTCTGCTCAGATCGACAAAGAATTACCCGACCAGGCAAAGCAACCTGGCGGTGGAACTCGAGTGAGTGGTCTTTCACCAGAATATGTGGCGTCTGTGGCATTCAGGATGGTGCAGAAAAGGCAACCAGATCGCGTGTTGCCGTCCTATCTGCGATTGCTGATTGGAGTGGGTCATTTATCACCTCGGCTCGGGGATTGGCTTCTGATGAAATTTACTTCCAACAAGACCTGAAGCTTGGATTACCGATCCAATCTAATGGTCGTGACATTCACGACCGCAAATTGAAAAGTCCATTTTGCGGCTTTGTCCTAGATAAATTCTTCGGGTTGCACATCAGCCATTGGCACAGAATGGCTTTCAAATCGGACTTCTTTCTGTTCTTACCCTATTTTGCTGACCGGGTTGCCGAGGCGGAGTCTGATTACGATACTATTCGCATCAAAATTCCTTCCTCAAACCAAAATGAAGCCCAACATGAGTGCTTTTCCAGATGTGCCAGTAATCCAATTCGAAGGGCCTCAGAGTGATAATCCTTTAGCTTTCCGTTGGTACAATCCGGAAGAGGTGGTTGAAGGAAAAACCATGCGGGAACACCTTCGTTTCTCCATCGTCTATTGGCACACTTTTCGTGGCACTGGTGCAGATCCCTTTGGTTCTGGAACCATGGACCGCCCTTGGGATGATGGTAGCGAGTCGGTGGAAAATGCCCAGAATCGTGCGAGAGCAGCCTTTGAGTTGTTTGAGAAACTCCAAGCACCCTATTATGCCTTCC
>JAYYHM010000454.1:0-7595 GCA_036148415.1 Planctomycetota bacterium | reverse complement strand
AGATGGATCTGGATCGATCAAAGGTATTGAGCCGCTTTCGACTTCCGATCGAATCGGCGAATGATAAGGAACACCATTCCAGTCGGGCGTAGAATCTTGGGTCGTCGCTTTGAGACTCCGATTAGATTTCACCCCCTTACTGTTGCTAGCGGAGGGAAGTGATGGAGGTAAGGGGACCGCGGAATTGACAGTCTTCTTGGATGTGGTACCGGTTTTGGCATGCTGGTGTTTTGTGGACCTCTGGGGAGTCGGTTCGGGGGCTCCGAAGAGTGCACCTAAAAGGCCAGCGGAGTTACTCGAACTCGATGTTTGAGCAAACGCGTTCAATAAGCCAGATGAAGTGTTGCCAACGGTTTCGTTGGCGACAACCTGGCGTACGATGTTGGCAGAGGCCTTTCTGGCAGCAGCATCCTGCTTCAGATTAGGCTGCTGTGCCTGTAGAAAGCTCATATTCAGGTAGATTGCTGGCAAAGCTATCGCTACAGAGGCAAAGCGCAAGGTGCGTCTGACACGGTCCATGCGTATCTCTCTCTTATGTGTCTCGGGGTAAATCGTCCTTTTCGCCTATCGGCCGCGGGAAGGCGTCGCATTAAATCAATTTTTCCGATTATGCTGACCGCAACGAAAATAACGGGTCGATTGCTAGCAAGTGTCAGACGGTTTCACCGAAAATCACCAAGCCAAGGAAGACACGCGATCGTGTTGAATGGCATGCCAATCGGATGGCATTCCAAATAGCTACACTCTCACTGCTGCTTTGGAGGATTGCGATTCGGCACTTGGCGAGGTAGAACGCAAACCTAACAGGTAGAACCCTGAGAGGGTGGCTTAAGGAGCTGGTCTCCATGAAGATAGAACTAACGCCCGGCTACGCATCAAGCTCACAGAGGAAATCCATGAATCGACGTGAAAAAATCGAGGCAATGCTAGCAGAAGACCCGAAAGACACCTTCCTGCGTTACAGCTTGGCAATGGAGCTACGAAGTGAGGGTAATACATTGGAAAGCCTCGAAATTCTTGATGCCCTCGTCAGGGAATCCACCCCGTGTGTTCCTGCCTTCTTCATGGCCGCTCAGCAACTTTCTGATCAAGGTCGCATCGAGGAGGCTCGGAATTATTTACGGGAAGGGATTGATGAAGCTAGGAAACAAGGTGATTCACACGCCGCAGCGGAAATGAGCGAACTCCTAGCTTCCCTTGGCGATTTCGGAGAAATCTAACGCTCTAAAAACGACAGACAAGCTCAAAAACCAACTTGATTGGGCGTATCAAGAATGCGGCAACAAAAGAGTTTCACGACCGAACATGAATTGAAAGACTGGTTTTGAGTACAGAACAAACCACTGCGATTGTCCTCAGGGCCGTAGAATTCAGCGAAACGAGTCTTATCGTCACGCTTCTGACGAAGGACTTGGGTCAGATTTCGGCCATTGCAAAAGGTGCTCGAAGGCCGAAAGGACCGTTTGAAGGCTCGCTTGACCTGCTTGCAGTTTGTCGTGTAGTGGTCATCCGGAAGAACAATGACGCACTCGACCTCCTCACCGAAGCTAAACTGCATCGACGCTTCAGGGCAGCCGATCGATCACTGCAACGATTATATGCGGGTTACTATGTCGCTGAGATGCTCCGTCTGCTATTAGTTGATGAAGCGCCGCATCCGGAGATTTACGACTTGACGATCAGAGTTCTTCAAAAACTAGATGGTGACGGGCTCGTTGCATCTTCCTTGGCCTACTTTGATTTACAAATACTCAGAAAACTCGGACAAGCGCCAGAGACAGATTCTTGCACGGATTGTGGTTCGAAAATGATTTTGGATGACCGGATACCTTTTGCGTTGGAGGGTGGAGGCGTGGTATGCAGAGCCTGTCGTCCTAGACAACGCGCAATCGTCATGATTCGCCGAGAAACATTGCAACTGATCAGCCAACTACAAGATCCTTTGTTATTGGTCCCGATCAAGATCCCAGATCCGATTTACGGCGAATTGCGCAGCGTATTAAACCGTTACATACAAAACATTGTGGGAAAGCTTCCAAGGATGCAAGCATTCCTACCGATGATGGCAAAAAACGAAATCATCGCATGAGGCGAGGACAAAGAAAGATGCTTTCTGACAGAGACGACTTTTTCGGAAACATGAAGTGGAAAAATCGGATTTCGAGAACGCCACGAATACTCGCATTTCTACTCATCCCCATAACCCATGGTTGCTCGACTCTTGCGGGTCCCATGGACGCTCCGTCATGGATCTCCTCCTCTGATAATCTGACCGAAACGCAAGACATTTCAAAGGTAGAACCGGGATCATCAACCTCAAAGGCTGAGGTTCAAGCACTAAAATCCGATGACGAGTTGCAACTGACGCAAACTGCCGGGGAGCCTGAGAAAAATCAGCCGATCAGCAATGCAGATCCTCTTTCCTACACGGAAAAGGGACAACAATTCCTTAGACGTTTATCCGGCCAGCAGGCTGGAGACAGCGAACGAGCAAAGCAGTGGTACCAAAGGGCTAATGGGATTTTTGATCAAGCTGCCGCTAAAAAACCTGAACCTGCAAAAAAAACCTTTGAGCAAGCAGCAGAACTCTTTGCCTATGCGGGAGACATTTCTCCGGGGAGTGCCCTTCAGCAAGACGCTCTGTTCATGCAGGGTGAAAGTCTATTCTTTGCCGATCGTTTGGTGGAAGCCTCTGACGTTTACGAAACCTTACAAAGCGATTTTCCCAGGAACCGCCATATTGATAAGGTTGCAGCTCGACTTTTTTCGATCAGTCAATACTGGATCAACGTAGCGAAGGCTGAGCAAGGAAGCTGGGGATTCATCAACCTAACGGATCCAAAACGCCCCCGACTTGATACACAAGGCCACGCCATTCGTGTTCTCGACCAGATTCGTTTTGATGACCCCACTGGTCGACTAGCGGATGATGCAACCTTGGCAGCAGCGGTGGAGTACATGAGGCAAGGTCAGTATCAAGAAGCGGATGAATTCCTGTTGGATATCCGTGAGACATTCCCCGACAGCGAGCATTTATTTATGGCTCACTTGCTGGGGATTACCGTGAAACTTGAAACCTATCGAGGCCCAAAATACAGCGGGCTAGCCTTGGAAGAAGCGGAAAAGCTGGTCAAGCAAACACGAGAAAGATTCCCCGATAAGCTCGCGGCACCAGATCAAGATTTTGGTGAAAGATTGGATTCATCAGCAGCAAAGGTTGCTTTTCTCCAAGCTGAACGATTGCGTTATCGGGCCGAGTATCGCGAGAAGAGAAAAGAATTTGGATCCGCGCGTTACTACTACAACCTGCTGCTTACCAAGTACCCGAATACCCCACATGCTGAAAAAGCTCGCGAGAGACTCGCTGCGACCGAGAAAAAACCTAGAAGGCCTGCTCAGCGACTTTCTTGGCTAACCACTATTTTCCCTGATTCTACTAACAAGAACTCCCCACTCGAGCTTAATCAACCAACCAGCGAAGAGCCCTCGAAAGTCTTGAGACGCTGATTCACTGCATCTGCATTCCTCTAGTGTCCCTACAAAAAATGACACTCTCCAACCTGACCTCCTCTTATGTATTCGGTGAACCTAAGTCATTTGCTGGGATGATTTTTGTGTGCATCATGGCTTGCAGTCATCTTGTGTTATCGGGTTGTGCATCGTATCAGATTGGATCCGCAACTCTGTTCCAACCAGGAATTCGCACCGTCCATGTTCCGATGGTCAAGAACCAAACTTTCCGGCACGATTTAGGTGTTCGCCTTAGCGAAGCCATCGTCAAAGAGATTGACAGACGAACACCCTACAAAGTCACCGGAAACCCCAACGCGGACAGCACACTCAACGTCACGCTCACTCACGAAACCAAGCGGATCTTGTCAGAGACTAACGATGATGATCCGCGGGCGATTGATGCTGCCATTTCAGCTTCCGTCGAATGGGTATCGAGGGAAGGTGAATTCTCGATGACATTTGGGCAGAATTCATGGTTTATCCCGGAGGCAGGACAGTCCATGGATACGGCTACGCAGGCTGCAATTGAAAAGCTAGCCTCGAGAATCGTTTCTCAGATGGAAACCAGGTGGTAAAGGGGTTGAGCCACTCCGTCCCAAATCATGACATTGAAGAACAATGGTGGCCAGATTGACTAACTTACATTGGGACCTAGGACGTCGCTCATTAGATCTGGGTGGCAGACCCCATGTGATGGGCATTCTTAATGTGACTCCTGATAGCTTTTCTGATGGGGGTCAGCATTTTAATCCTTCCGATGCGATATCCGCCGCACTGCGAATGGAGGATGATGGCGCTTCGATCATTGATGTTGTGGGCGAAAGCACTCGACCCTACAGTGAACCCGTTTCAGAAGCCGAAGAACTGAAAAGGGTTTTACCCGTCATTGAAGGTTTATCTGAACGAGTTCAAATCCCGATCAGCATTGACACCAGCAAAGCGAATGTCGCACGCGAAGCAGTTGCTGCTGGCGCAGAAATCATTAACGATGTCACAGGGTTAGAGGGAGACCCAGAAATGCCTTCGGTTGTCAATCAATATGGTGTTGGGGTATGCGTCATGCATATGCAAGGAACACCACAAACCATGCAAGATAATCCATCCTACTGTGACGTCGTTGAAGAAATTCATGACTACCTGACTGCCCGATTGAATGCTTGCCTCCAACTCGGCATTCCAAAGAAACGTATCTGCTTAGACCCCGGAATCGGATTTGGTAAGAGTCATGCTCACAATCTGCAACTTGTTCAGAATGCGGATTTCTTTCTCCAGTCTGGAGTCCCAATCTTAGTGGGGCACTCGAGAAAAGGATTTATCGGCAGCCTTTTGGGTGATAAAGATGCCGACCGCCGAGCAGCAACTTTGGGTGTTTCACTAGCTTTGGCAAGCCGTGGGGTTCATATCCTCAGAGTGCACGATGTCCGTGAAACGGTCGATGCGTTGAAACTATATTGTACCTGTACCGCAGAATCATCTTCTGGTCGTTCTTAGAAATCGCCAATGTTAGCTCAGGGGACCCGCTGGCAGAAACTAAAGGGTCCCTGAACATCACGGTATCGGGTGTTTGCCAGCCGTTTCATCAAAGCTTGAGAACAGCTTTTGCTTCCGCTAACGCTCCAACGGTTTTGAATCTGACAGGGACCGATCATGCCTTGCATTTTCCCTGTTTTTCTCTGCCGTCCCAGCGAGCGGCTTACTAGGATCTTGTTTTGGCTCTAGCACACCAAGGCAAAATGACTGCTTAACACCATGAACGGTTTCAAGAGTGAAGTTAATAGCATTCATTGGCAACCTCGCTTCCACAAATTGACCCTTAGAATTATTTTGCGTCGCTCGCGCTCATTTGGAGCAACTCGGAAAAATCAATTCGAACGAGAACTAAAACGTGATAAAAATTCTAAGTCGGCCGCAGAGGAACTCCCAGCTGTTACGATTGTAACGGTCAGGTAAAAGGATCCTTCTTGTGAAAGCGATTCCAGGTAACCTACGCATCAAGAGCGAATTGCACCAATCAACAATAAGCGGAACTTGCATCAACGCAGCCCCACAAAATGATTCAACGATCTCACCTTCTATTCAGTCCAATGCCGCACCAACAAAGACTTCACCACCAAGCCACTCTCCTTCGTATACCAAATCTGGTTCTGATTCAGGCCATCCTTGCCATCCTGATGTTGAACGACTCCGTTCAATCAGAGGATTTCTACAAACCGATAGTCAAGGACATCGAGGGATGGCAGGTAGAAGTCGACCCGAAGATATTCGCGGAAGGAAATCGTGAGATCGGTGAACAGACGCTAACCGCTCTTGCCAATCATCTTCAAAGGATTATCTGGATCTTGCCAAAAGACCGAGTTCAAGCGCTCAGAAAATTGCCGATTCGAATCGACTGGGAACATGATTTAACCAATATGCAATACCATCCCGGGCGTGGCTGGTTGGAGCGAAACGGATATGACCCGACGCTGGAAAAACGGGTGCACATCCCTCGTGCGAAGCAACTCTTGAATCCTAGCCAATGGGCGAAACATCCCTACGTGGTATTCCACGAATTAGCTCATGCTTACCACGATCAGGTTCTATCATTTGATGATTCACGAATTATCGCTAACTTCGAGAATGCAAAAAGTGCACGATCCTATGAAAACGTGACGCTCTACACAGGAGCCAAGGTCAGACACTATGCTCTGACAAACCACAAGGAGTATTTCGCCGAGTGCTCTGAAGCCTACATGGGCGTGAATGATTTTTTCCCATTTGTACGTGCGGAATTACGTGAACATGATCCACGTATGCATGCTTTGATGGAATCCATTTGGGGTAAGATTAGGTGAGCAAAGGCTTACTTGAACCCCTAAGCTTTATCATGCGTCGGAGAGAACGATGCGTATCGACTTCGTTATCACTGAACTTTTTGTCGGGGGCGCGGAAAGGTGTCTATGTGAGGTCGCGCTATCTCTACATCACAGGGGCGATCGAGTGCGTGTGTTTTCGCTCGGCTCTTTACCGCAAAATGAACAGAGACAGCTGGTGGACCGTCTCACCAACGCTGGTATTCCTGTTGAATCGGCAGGCTGCGACTCTCCTTGGCAAATCGTCTCTGCCTATCGCTTTCTTCGGAAAAGATTTCGAGACATTCGGCCGGACGTCGTTCAAACTTTCCTTCACCACGCGAATGTTATTGGCGTCCATGCGGCGCGTTCTGCCGGGGTGAAGACACGCGTTGCGGGTATTCGTGTTGCACAAAACCATCGATACCGCAATGTTCTTGAAAAATACTCGCTACGTTATGCCAATCACGTCCTCTGTGTAAGCCAAGCCGTTGAGACATTTACCCATCGGGTATTAGGGTGTGACCCATCACAAACATCCGTCATACCCAACGGGGTGGATCTGGAGCGATTTGCGAATGCCAAACCCGTAAAATGGACTGATCTTGGCTGGCCTGAAGATGCTCAAGTTTCACTATTTGTCGGTCGGCTTGATCATCAGAAGGGGACCCATCTTCTTGAGGAACAAGTCGAAACACTGGCACCACCAAATTCAAATCAGAAATTACTGATCATTGGCAATGGCCCACTCCAAGCCAATATCAGTCAGTGGGTGACTCACATCGGAAAGCACCGCGTTCAACTTCTCCCCTGGCAAGAAGACATCGCTCCTTGGGTGAAGAGCTGCTACTTGATGATACTCCCGAGCCTCTACGAGGGAATGCCAAACGTACTGCTTGAAGCAATGGCATGCGGTAAACCCGTCGTGTGCAGCTTAATCGAGGGTAGCCTTGAATTACTCGGAAACTCATCCAACTTGCAGGGCTTTGGCGTGGGTCGAGGTTTGGAAATGTCCGAAAAAATTCGCTACCTGATGGAGAACCTTGAAATCCAGGAACAAGTTGGAAAGGCCAATCTGGAACGAATTTCAAGCCAATATTCGCTTCCTTCAGTCATGGACCGCTATCACGATTTCTACCATTCCCTGACGTGTCTTGACCAGCAAAAGTAGTTGATTTTTCTGGAATCAGAGGTCCAGCACCGGCCGCTTCCCAGGGAGACAAAAGTCAGGGGGTTCGCTACACTAGCGTG
>JAYYHM010000453.1:0-3948 GCA_036148415.1 Planctomycetota bacterium | reverse complement strand
TTCGCACACGAATTAAATCACTCTTATCTTATCTGTATTTTTCTCATTACCGCTTGGTAGATTTCCCTCCTCTCATTTTTGTGGGAGAGAAAATGTATAGAGATCGCTAGAGCTGCCTGATTCGCAGATTACGATACCAAGCTTCGCTAGGCTGACCACTATGTATCTGCAGCCCAATCAGTCCATGCTTGGGAATACCCGAGTCTTCTTCTTCATATTCGACTGTCTTCTGTCCATTTAGAAAAACTGTGATCTTTGGTCCCCGGCAAATAATCCGATAATGATTCCAATCGTCTTTTTTGACAATTTGTTCGTGTAGTTCAGGAGCCACCTCGATCAACATACGATTCCGTCGAGATTCATCATAAAGAGCACCCCAAACGCCACGCTGCCCAGCTTTACCCATATCTACCTGATATCCGGAGACTTCAGATGTTCCAGGAACCCGTTTTGATCGAATCTGAATTCCTGCGTTCTGGCCGGCACCCCGCAATTTCGCTTCTAAACGCAGTTCAAAATCCTCATAAAATTGCGTAGTACAAAGAAACTCATTGTGCGGAATCCTCTCATCCATGCGTCCGGCAACAATCGCATTACCTTCGACACGAAACCAGTAGGAATTACCTTCCCAACCAGCAAGTGTTTCCCCATCAAAAAGAGGAAGTGATTTCTTCGCAAAATCATTAGACTCCGGTTCAGTCCCTGTTACAGGAAGCAGAAAACCCAAGCAGAGGACCGTTAAGGCCCAAAAAAACTGACGAATCACAAATTGTTCCTTGTCTGGTGTAGTTCGTACTTTTTCAAACTAACGCGAATGATCATAATCTCAAAGCACCCGTCCGTCATTGTCGTTCAGAAAAAGCAAAATGAATCAGCCGCTAAACCAGTATAGCCGTCGTATCACACAACCAAAGAGCCAAGGTGCATCCCAAGCGATGCTCTATGCCACTGGCATGGCTCCCGAGGACATGGATAAGCCACAGGTTGGAATTGCCAGCATGTGGTACGAGGGTAATAGCTGCAACATGCATCTTTTGGATCTTGCCAGCGAAGTCAAGAAAGGTGTCAGAGACATGGGGCTTGTTGGCATGCGATTCAACACAATCGGAGTCAGCGATGGTATCTCCATGGGAACTGAGGGAATGAGCTTCAGTTTACAAAGCAGGGATTTAATTGCGGATTCAATTGAAACACTTATGGGCGCGCAGTGGTACGATGCTTTGATTGCGCTACCAGGCTGTGACAAGAATATGCCTGGTTGCCTGATTGCGATGGGTCGATTAAATCGGCCATCGATTATGGTTTATGGTGGAACGATTAAACCTGGAACCTATCGTGATGAAAAACTCGATATTGTGAGTGCCTTTCAGTGCTATGGGCAATATTTAGCAGGTGAAATCTCTGACGAAGAACGTGGCGAAATTGTACGCCGAAGCTGCCCCGGAGCCGGCGCATGCGGAGGGATGTACACCGCAAACACCATGGCTACTGCGATTGAAGCTATGGGTATGGCTCTTCCCTATTCCGCGAGCATCCCAGCTGAAGATCCAGACAAAAAGGATGAGTGCCGAAGAGCTGGAGCGGCTATTCTCGAGCTGTTGAAGGCCGATATCAAACCTCGCGACATCATGACTCGCAACGCATTCGAAAACGCGATGGTTACCGTGATGGCTTTGGGTGGAAGTACTAATGCGGTTTTACACCTTTTAGCTATGGCCCGCAGTGTAGATATCCAGCTTACAATTGATGATTTTCAGGAAGTGAGCGATCGCATCCCTTATCTAGCTGACTTGAAGCCCAGCGGTAAGTTTGTTCAGGAAGATCTTCATTCGATTGGGGGAACTCCTGCAGTCATGAAATACCTTCTTCAAGAAGGGCTACTAGATGGCTCATGCATGACCGTTACGGGTAAAACTCTCGCTGAAAACCTAGATGCTGTCCCTGGCTTAAAAGAGGGTCAAACCATTGTTCAGCCTGTGAGCAACCCGATTAAATCCACAGGTCACATAAGAATACTAAAAGGTTCGCTCGCTCCCGAAGGTGCAGTTGCCAAAATCACAGGCAAGGAGGGTCTTCAGTTCACAGGACCTGCCAGGTGTTTTGATAGTGAAGAAGAGATGCTAGTCGCTCTAGAGGAAAAGAAAATTCAAAAAGGCGACGTAGTTGTGATTCGTTATGAAGGTCCTAAAGGAGGACCAGGTATGCCAGAAATGCTTACCCCCACCAGCGCCATCATGGGTGCTGGGCTCGGGTCAGATGTAGCGATGCTTACTGATGGGCGGTTCAGTGGTGGCAGCCACGGGTTTATCGTCGGACACATTACCCCAGAAGCTCAAGTGGGTGGTCCACTTGGCCTACTTTGTGACGGAGACATGGTCACCATCGATGCTGAGAATAATCGATTAGATGTTGATCTAGATGAGCCAACTCTCAACGCACGAAAGAGCCAATGGATTGCACCTCCACTAAAAGCAAGTCGAGGCACCCTTTACAAGTACATTAAGTGCGTGAAGACTGCGAGCGAAGGCTGTGTTACTGACGAATAGACATTTCGGAGTCTCCGGTCCACAGATGGAGACGCCACTGAACCTAAAGTCGGTGGCTTTTCCAATCTCCAAAACGCCCATACTGCGATGAACAATCGCATCGCCTCATCCGCGATAAGTCTTAAGCTCATACTAACCAAGCTACTGCTAGCTAACCAATCCTCAGTAGAAATAATAGCCACTAAATTTTGTGAGGCATTGAGTCTTTGGTCGATTTGGAAATGTCTATGAAAGCAAATCTTTGATCACTTTACCGTGTACATCTGTGAGTCGATAGTCTCGGCCTTGGAAACGGTAAGTTAAGTTCTCATGATCAAATCCTAACTGATGCAGGATCGTTGCTTGCAGGTCATGAACATGAACAGGCTTTTCTGCTATCTGAAAACCTAACTCATCAGAATGCCCATATTCAAATCCACCTTTGACACCGCCACCGGCCATCCACATAGTGAATACATCAGGATAATGGTCACGGCCTAGGATTTTTCCTCCAGAGGTTCGGCCCTCTCGAAACGGTGTTCGACCAAACTCTCCGCCCCAGACAATCAGAGTCTCATCCAAAAGACCGCGTTGACGAAGATCCTTAATCAGTGCAGCGATTGGTCGGTCCATTGAGGCACATTTATCGGTAAGCCCAGTGGTCAATCCTGTTGCCGCTCCTGTCCCGTGGAAATCCCATCCCCAGTCAAATAGCTGAACAAATCTAACCCCGGCTTCGGTCAATCTACGCGCGAGCAAGCAATTATTTGCAAGGCTTGATGCACCAGGAACAGCACCGTAGGCATCAAGAGTTTCCTGTGATTCGTCCGAGATATCCATTACCTCAGGCACCGCCATCTGCATTCGGAACGCCAGCTCATACTGCGAAATTCGCGTTAATGTTTCTGGATGACCCATCTCATCCGCTTGAGCTTGATTTAGATCATTTAATGCGTCGAGTGTTAAACGACGTGTGCCCCGGTTCATGCCTGAGGGGTTCGAGGCATACAAAACAGGATCACCTTTCGATCGACACTGAACACCTTGGTAAACCGATGGCAGAAAGCCGCTCCCAAAGGAATTCTTCCCACCATTTGGTTGTACTCCACTGGAAATGAGAACCACGAATCCGGGTAAGTTCTCATTCTCACTCCCCAATCCATACGTGACCCATGATCCCATGGACGGCCGGCCAGATCGTGGTGAACCCGTGTAAACGAGTAATTCGGCGGGTGCGTGGTTAAACTGGTCAGTATGCATGGAATGCACGACACACATCTCGTCGGCAATGTCGTGAAAATTCGGAATCGCATCGGACATCCAAAGTCCATTCTCTCCGACCTGTGACCACTTTCTCGGAGAACCCATCAATTTCGGGACACCTTTGGTGAAAGCAAACTCCCGACCCTCCAAAAACTGATCG
>JAYYHM010000452.1:0-5036 GCA_036148415.1 Planctomycetota bacterium | reverse complement strand
TCTTCACCCGTGCCGTGGAAAAACGAGAGCAAACCCGAGAAAACCTTTTCAAGAAATTTGGGCTTCGATCCATTCAGCTATCCACTGGGGAGGATTACGTAGAGGCATTGCAGCGGTTCTTTCGGAATTGGGAGAAGCGTGCATGAAATTTGGAAATCGATCTCATGCGGGATTTCTGTGCAAGTCGGTGAAAAGATCGACGAGTTTGCTTCTTCTCTCATGTTTCGGGTTTGTGTTCTGTAGCAGCTTATTGGATTGTGCTGTTTTCGGAACGGAAAACACGGATGCAGCGGTGGTAGAGAGCACCTCCGTAGACACCTCGTCCAGTGAACCGAAACTGAACGTGATCTATCCCGCGTCCGCGATCTTGGTAGCCGATGAGTTTGAAATCGTACTTGAAGTAGAGGTGACTGGCCAAGCAACGGTATCGTTCATCGATGTCCCCTTTGACGATGTGATTTATTATAAGGTGCAAGAACCCGTTGATCAGTCTTTCTCGATTGACTTAGAGGGTGGTCGCCGACTTTGGCGGAGGCAATATCTCTTGGAATGTTATGAAGCGGGTGAGCAGAGCTTTTCAGAGTTTAAAGCTTTGGTTCATCTGCCGGGTCAGAACGACCCGCTGTCTCTGCACTTCAGTCCAGTTAAAATTCAAGTGTTGGGTGTGGTTGAGCCGGATGCAAAAGCGGATTACTTTCGTGACCTCAAGGAATTCACTCGTTAGAATGCTTTAAAGACCACGACTCTGCTACTTTGGGGTGCAGGTGGTTTTTTGTTCTTTTCATTGATTAGCTTAGCGTTTTGGTTCAGCAAACGGAGGAGGAGTGATTCTCCACGCCGTGTTGCTTTGATGCAGTTAATCGCGTGGCGATCTGAGTTGGTTTCTGGCCTAACATTGAGTGGGGGTTATGAACGCCTTGTTCGAATTTTGCGAGAGTATTTCAGATCCGTGTTTGAACTCAATTCGACTTCCTTTTCGAATTTAGAACTAGTTACTGAATTGGCAAAAGCTGATCTTCCAGAGCAGTTGCTACGTCAGACGGAGCATTTTCTGCAATGTTCTGACGAGGCTCGTTTTTCCGTGGATCAGCTCAAATCACCGCAGCATTCGGATCTGGGGGAAATTGAGGCAAAGCGTGCTCTGGAAGATGCTTCGGAGGTCGTGAGGCGTTTGATTGATGATGTCACAAATTGGCAGTCTGCCCAAGAAAAAGAAGATGGGGGTTGATCATGTTTCAGCATCCTTGGTTCTTGATTCTTTTACTATTGGCTCCCTGGCTGATTTGGATGTCTCTGCGAAACCGCCGAGATCAGGGCCTGCGATTTAGTTCAGTGGTTTCGGAGTTGGAGTTGCCCACTACCTGGCGGCAGCGACTCCGTTGGTTGCCACCAGCATTGTTGATGGCTGCTTTTGTTTTAATGGTTGTCTCGCTTGCACGACCTCGTGTCGGACGAGAGCAAACACTCGTCCAAACGGAGGGGATAGCGATTGAATTGGTGGTTGATCGTTCAGGTAGCATGATGGCTTTGGATTTTCAAATTGATGGGGATCATGTTGACCGACTTGAGGCACTCAAGAACGTTGCTTCGAAATTTGTACTTGGCGAACAAAACGACGAGTCAGAGACGGGTCAGTTGAAGGGGCGGGTTAGCGACTTAATTGGCTTGATTGTCTTCGCCGGTTATGCAGATGCCATTACACCGTTAACACTTGATCATTCGTACCTTGTTTCGCAGCTCAATGAGACTCGTATTGTCAATGAACGGTCGGAAGATGGAACTGCGATTGGTGACGCAATCAGTTTGGGTGTTGAAAAACTCAGCACACTTGATGAGCGTTCCAGCGAAGGCGAGATTGAAAGCAAGGTGATGATCCTGCTAACCGATGGAGAGAACACGGCAGGCGAAATTGAACCCATTCAAGCTGCTGAGTTGGCCGCTGCTATGGATATCAAAATTTACACGGTGGGGATGGGTACCAAAGGCCGAGCGCCGTTTCCCGTTCGACGTACTGCTGACGGGCAGGTGCTCGTGCAGTACCAAATGGTGAATATTGATGAAGAAACCTTGCGAGAAATTGCGGAAAAGACGGGAGGTCAGTACTTTCGAGCAACGGATACGGCTTCCCTTCAAGGGATCTACGAAGTGATCAATCGACTGGAGAAAACCAAAATTGAGGCAGAATCCTTTGTGGACTACAAGGAACTTGCGATTCAGTCTCATCGATATTTTGGTTCTGGTTTTCCTCCACTCCTTGTTTGTGCTTTAGCTTGCCTGTTGGCAAGAGCTATTCTTGTGAATACATTTTTTCGTCAGATGGTTGACTGATCTTTTATTGATCGAAAATCTTGAGACGCTATTGGATGAAGGCCAATCGGATGGATAGTTTTGAAATCAGTCAGCTAGGGAATTTGAAATGGAGTTGGGGACTGCTCTGCGTTGTGATCCTGATGACTCACGCTGCATTGTGGAAGACCAGAGCGAGACGGCTATTTGCCTCGAGTGAGATGATAAAGCGGATGTGGATTGATTCCTCACCTTTGCGTAGCTTCTCTAGAAAATGCTGTGTCGTATTGACGATTGTACTCCTCGTGCTTTCACTCATGGATTTTCGCTGGGGTCAGGTTCAACGGGAACTGCCGCAAAGAGGGATTGAGGTGATGTTTCTACTGGACGTCTCCAAAAGCATGTTGGCTGAAGATGTGAAACCGAACCGGCTTGAGAGAGCAAAACAGATGATCCGCGACACAGTGGATGAAATGTCAGGGGACCGTATTGGCTTAACCCTCTTCGCTGGAGAGGCGAGGCAACGAATTCCCATGACCAATCATTACGAGGAATTTAAGCTCACACTTGCAGAGGTAGGTCCCGATGATTTGACTACCGGAGGATCTCGTCTCGGAGAGGCGATTCGCGTCGCCGCCGACGGATTTCTCGCGAAACGGAATGACCATCAAGCGATTGTAATCTTTACTGACGGAGAAGATCAGGAAAGTGATCCAGTCGGAATGGCCAAAGAGGTGTTTGAGGATCGAGGAATCCAGATTTTTCCGATTGGTTTAGGTGATTTTCGAACCGGAGGACGTGTGCCACTGGTGGGAAGCGATGGGGATCGCTATCTGCAATTTAAGGGTGAGCAGGTTTGGTCCAAACTGGACGGGCAAGTTCTTTCGGCAGTCGCCCAAGCTTCACAAGGCGAGTACATTCCGGCAGGCACCAAGTTGGTGAAAATGGCCGACTTCTACTACGGCTATCTTGCGGCGATCGAGCAACTGGAGTTTGAAAAGGCTAGTTTTAGTCGGCTTGAGGCGAGGTACCAGTGGTTCCTCGCTCCGGCAATCCTCACGCTTCTCATCGAGTGGTTGCTCTCCATACCCAAGCCGATCCAAGAAGGTGCGGATTTCGTCAATCCTTGAAAGCTCGTAGTGTAAGTTGGGGACCCTGAACTTTGGGTCCTGCAGGTGAATCGATGAAAGTGAAAGCATTAATCTTTGATTGCGATGGGACCTTAGCCGATTCCATGCAAATCCATTTCCTCTCTTGGCAACGCGCTTTGTCGATTCGCGGTATCAATCTTCAGAGTGAAGATTTTTACGCGCAGAGTGGCACGCCTTCCTCCCGGGTGATCCCCGAGATTGCAAGACGTTCAGGAATGGAAATCGATTTCCAGGCAGCTCTCCATGACAAGGAGCGTTTTTTCCTCGAGGAGCTGCCTCGACTGAATAGCATTCCCTGTGTGGTCAAGATTGCTGAGAAGTATCGCGGTGTACTTCCGATGGCGATTGCCAGTGGCGGGACTCGCCGACTTGTGGAGCAACAGCTTTTACAAATTGGGATTCTTGATTGGTTTGATACCATCGTCACCTGCGAGGACACAGTCAAGCATAAGCCTGATCCTGACGTTTTTTTGGAGGCCGCTACCCGGTTGAAAGTAGCCAGCGAGTACTGTTGTGTGTTTGAAGACGGAGAGCCTGGAATACTTGCGGCGAAACGTGCCTCCATGCTGTGCATCGATGTGAGACCCTACAGAGAAAGAGTCGATGTGGAGGATGCGGTGTTGGAGATATTGTCACAGTTCGAGTCGGTGAATTGATACTCAAAAGCTCAATGCTTTTCCAAAATCATCTAATCCATGTTTGACACCTTTAAAGGCGATTGGGGGGATGAAAGACTCTGACTCGGCTTGTCACAATCTGACCGGCCGAGAATTCGCGGCAGCCTTCACTCTGAGATCAAGCTCCGACTGCAAGCTCCTAGCTCGCTTTCAGCTGATAGGGAAGGAGCGTCAAACAAGGAATGATGAGTAGAAGTGACTGCGTTTTCGCGCTTTCAAAGACTTCCCGGTATCGAGTAATGGTAAGATTTTGTAAGAAGCGTGCTGCGATGAAATCCACGCATGTTGATACAGAGCAACCGATTTGCTGAGCCGAGTTGCCTGTCAGATATTCATGAACCAAAGAGAGATACTTTGAGTAATCCACAGCCGATAAAAAAGACAGCTCCTCCATTTGATTTAGAAGTGAAGGATGCCCAGTTGATTTTTAACAGTGTTTGGAAAGAGCTCGAAGAAGCTCACGGTCGAGTGAACCTTAGATTTCCCCGTGAGCTGATTTTGCTCGGCGGGGCACCCGGTGCGGGAAAAGGAACCAACACTGACTTTATCAGGAAGGTGAGAGATATTCCTGAGGAACCGATCGTCGTGAGTGAGTTGCTCAACAGTCCTGAAGCTAAATCGATCAAAGCGCAGGGCGGGATGGTCGGTGACCGTGAGGTCGTTGGACTAGTTTTTCGAAAGCTGCTGGAGAGCCAATTTCAGAATGGAGCGATCTTGGATGGTTTTCCAAGAACCAACGTACAAGTTGAATGCTTGAAAATGCTTTTTGACCGGATGATTTCGCTCCGCCGAGAATTTGCTAATCAGCCCGAGGCGGTCCACTTCAAACAACCCGTATTTCACATCATGGTCTTGTTTGTTGATGAAGCTGAAAGTGTCGCAAGGCAACTGAAGCGAGGTCGTCAGACAATAGCTCACAATG
>JAYYHM010000451.1:0-3007 GCA_036148415.1 Planctomycetota bacterium | reverse complement strand
TTGGCAGAATTCGTGGGCTCACCGTAACTTCAATATAATCGGTGAACGATGACTCACCTTATTTTTGAAACTACTCCGCCCTGACCCGATTTCATCATGAATCAAGTGACTCGATTCATCTCACGATACTCATGGATCTGCTCCATTTCCGTACTGAGTGCCACGGCCATGGCACAAGCCGATAAGGATTTCCGTCAGGTGCACCCTAAATGGACAGATCTCTTTGTATGGACTGATGTCGCGAATGTTTAAATTCTTCGTTCAGGGAATTCGTGCATCCTTTTTAACTTAGTCGATGGTAGTGTTGTTGACTCCCTCCCAAACATCGGAGTTGAACATATTGACAGTGTGCTTCTCACTGACCACCACCGAGAAAATTGCCAAGGCATTACAGAGATTGATTTAGTTGAAACGAAAGTTCTTGCATCAGAAGTCGAAACAGAAATCCTCGAGAACCCCTCGGCTTTCCATTAATGGCATCCAAAATTAGGTGACAAATATTCGGTATATGGCGCGAGTTATGTTCGACCACCCTGCAGCCCTATCCCAGTCTCGCGTTCACTCAGCAATGGTGAAATCATTGATTGGTCAGGTCACCAAATCCAATGCCTTTCCACAACCGGCACAGCTCCAAGATCCATGACTTTCCTGCTCAGAAACAAGGAGATCCATTGCGGCATTAGCGGTAGTCTAATCCACCAGGGAGCCAAAATCACCAACTGGTTTGATACCGAATGGGACTACGGATTCGGCAAAGGCCTGGATGCGATGATCCAATCAATCCATGAGCTACAAAACGAGAATCCTCACCTACTACTTCCCTCTCATGGATCGACCAAAAAACGGGGAGTTAACTGCAGTTGTTGCAGTAACCTCGTAAAAGTATTTCAGTGACTCGTCCGAAATGAAGACTGAGAGATTGGCTTCGCTTGGTCAACTCTATCCTTTCCATACAAGAAACAGATTCGCAATCCACACAGACGAAATGGGGATGGGCGCTGTGCTCTTGTTCTGAATCCTGAATTAACTCGAACCTCCACACATGATCACCGAGTTCGGAACGCCTTAGGACATTTGCAGAAACTAGGTCGTTGAGATTCCTAAAGATGGTCGCTTTATCGATATTCATATCGCTCAGCGCAGCGGAGACCTCTCCATGAGTCATCGGTGAATCGGAGTGCTGGAGAATATTGAGCGTGGCGACACGCGCCGGAGTAACCCTCAGGCCAACGGAGCGAATGGTCTCTTTAGCCCAGTCACTGGATCTTTGATTTTTGTTCATAGATTTCCAATTGAACGAGTCGGCGATTCAAAAATGATATTCGAAAACGCCCCGGACCGCATGGGCCAAAGCGAATTCACTGCGAAATTAGCGGTGAATGCTGCAATTTCTGCCCGTGACCGCTCCTGATTCTATCGGTGAATGCTCCAAATTGGGCTCGGAAACGCTTCTGCTCCACCCAGCTTGTAGCGAATTCGAGACGCTCGAGATCCAACCACCTTATTGCAACTCAATTGCAAATGCACTATCGTTGCACAACGACGAGGCTCCCAACCACCTCGTTTGGATTTATCCATTATCACGCTTCCAATCATCGCTTCCGCAGGCGGAAATCAACTACATGTTTCAGTCAAATCAATCCGAACCGGACCCACGATTGCCGGTTACCGTTCTGAGTGGATTCCTTGGTGCTGGAAAAACCACATTACTGAATCATATTCTTGCAAATCGCGAAGGCTTACGTGTAGCGGTCATTGTCAACGACATGAGTGAAGTCAATATCGATGCGGCATTGGTTAAAGGCGGAGAGGCCAATCTCTCACGCACGGAAGAGCAACTGATCGAGATGTCCAATGGCTGCATCTGTTGCACGCTGAGGGAAGACCTGTTGGTTGAAGTGTCTCGACTGGCGAACGCAGGAAAATTTGATTACCTACTGATTGAGTCCACCGGGATCAGTGAACCCATGCCGGTTGCGGAGACGTTCACTTTTGAGGATGAAGAGGGCTACAGCCTATCGAATAGCGCGGCTCTCGACTCGATGGTGACGGTTGTGGATGCCGGTAATTTCATGAAGGACTTTGGATCATGGGATGATCTTACCGATCGACAGATGGGTTTGAGCGATGAGGATGATCGGAACATTGTCGATCTGCTCGTCGATCAAGTTGAATTTGCCAATGTGATCATCATCAATAAGACGGATCTCATCAGCCCCTATGAGCTTGAGCAACTTGAGCAGATCATCCGCCGACTTAACAGTAACGCAAAGATCCTTCACAGCACGGAAAGCCGTGTTCCCCTCTCCGACGTTCTTGGTACAGGTCGGTTTCAAATGTCCGAAGCCGAAGCGATGCCACAATGGCTTACCGTCCCAAGAGGGGAAGAAGAAACGGAAACTGAAGAGTACGGAATTTCAAGTTTCGTTTACCGACGGTCCAGACCTTTTCACGCACAAAGATTTAGCGACATGCTCGATGAGGACATGGATGGTGGCCTGCTCTCCGGTGTCTTGAGAAGCAAGGGTCTACTCTGGATCGCATCTCGCAATGACTGGGCTTATGACTGGTCGCAAGCAGGCTGTTCGATACGAATGAATCCAGCAGGTTTTTGGTGGGCGGCTGCGCCCGATGACGAGTGGCCAGAGGAAGAGGAAGCGAAGGAGGAGATCCGGCAAAAGCTCGTGGGTGAACATGGAGATCGACACCAAGAACTGGTTTTTATCGGCCAAGGTATGGACCAGCACAAAATCGAAACGCTGCTAGATGACTGCCTACTGACTGACGAAGAGTACGACTGCGGTCCTGCGAACTGGGTCGATTTCGATGACCCGCTGCCTCCTATCGAACTTGAAGTCGGCGAAGATGATGCCACCGAGGGACTACGATGATCGATACTCAAAGTGTTAAGACTCATGACGTCATTATTATCGGCGGTGGCGCGGCGGGCGTCGGAGTAGGCGTAGCTCTCAAGCACGCTGGCATCGAGAATTTTGTCATTTTGGAG
>JAYYHM010000450.1:0-6055 GCA_036148415.1 Planctomycetota bacterium | reverse complement strand
ATTCCTTATTTGGGTTTTCTCCCCAGCCGTCTCTGATGATCAGCACTACAGGTTTGCGTCGGACGTTTGTCAACGGATTGGTCTCTCTTCGGGTAATCGTTTATTCCTGCTTCGATCAGCAGAAAAGCTCTTTAGATTAGAGGTTCAAAGGATTTCCTGCTCTGGGCAATCGCCTCAATTTAACCCATGGACGTGCGGTGAGTAGGCCCTATCAGGTCATAATGTGATGCAACGCTTGAATGGTTTATGGAAAGATCCCCGGAAGACACCGCCTACGAGAATTTCACCTTTTCAGGTACTCTGTAGGGTAGCGATTGCGTTGAATTCTAGACTTTGGATGACCAATGATTTCTCTGAAACTGAATACCGCCGGCAGTTTTAATACCGATTACGGAATTACAGAGGAGGATTGTGATTCCTTGAGCTCCATCGTCAACGAGCTGAGATGGGATATCGTTCAGACAGATCGCGCCCTGTACGAATCAGGAGAGATTCCAAGCGAGAAAAAACCTCTGGACTCCCGATTTCTCTGGTTGCCAGAGGAAATTCTCAATGCCTACGAGCAGGAGCGTGAACGATCCGAACTAGGCCGAATCTTTAAAGTTGCCAACTCGATTCATGATGAAATTGATGCCGTCGCGGTACTGGGAATCGGTGGATCTTATATGGGAGCCCGCGCGATGATGGAGGCCTGTTGTGATCCCTACCACAATGAGCTTTCTCGAGGCGCTCGCGGGAGCAAGCCCCGCATGTATTTCGAGGGTAATAATGTTGACAATGATGCTACCGTTTCCCTCCTGCAGCGACTCGCCTTGGGGGGAGCAGGTGAGACCCTAGCTGAAAAGCGGCATGCGATTGTCGTAATCAGTAAAAGTGGGGGCACGATGGAGACGGCCGTGGCTTTTCGTCAATTCCTGGGAGCTCTTGAAGACTCCCTTGGTTCAGATGCTCCGGATCTACTGAAACGTTTAGTCATTCCTGTAACGGGCAGTGGGGGGAAATTGCATGACCTCTCACGCGAGATTGAGTGTGAGGAAGTTTTCAGTGTTCCCGATGGAGTCGGTGGTCGTTTTAGCGTGTTGTCATCGGTGGGTTTGCTTCCGGCTGCTCTACTGGGGCTTGATTGCATTCGACTACTCGAGGGTGCAGTGGCTATGACGGAGCATTTTGCAACCACCGAATTCGAAGACAACCTCGTTATGCAGTATGTTGCCGTCAATCATTTGTTATCGCAGAAGCAAGCTAAATCAGTCCGAGTCATGAGTGTCTGGTCCAAAGCACTTGAAGCGTTCGGCTTGTGGCATGATCAATTATCAGCTGAGTCAAATGGTAAGGAGGGTTTGGGTGTGACTCCGCTCACGACGGTCAATACCCGAGATCTTCACAGTCGCCATCAGCAGCACCAGCAGGGAGCAAATGATAAAGTGTTTAACAATATCATTGTTAAGGGTTATCGCCATGACCCACTTGCAGTCGGGCATAGCGATCGCGATCAAGACGGATTAAATGATTTATCTGAAAAGGTTTTGCCAGAGCTCATGCAAGCCGCCATTCAGGGTACCAACGATGCTTTGCATCAAGACGGACGGCCGACAACTGACCTGATTGTTCCTCAGCTCGACACCTATACTATGGGGCAACTATTTCAAATGATGATGATTGCGACCGTATTAGAGGGGAGATTGCTTCAGATTAACCCTTACGGTCAGCCAGGTGTTGAACAGTACAAGGTGAATATGAATCGATATCTAGGTCGTGCATAATACACACGTCGTTACAATCTGAAGTGTTAAACCGTGTTCCGCGTTAGCTACACGCTCTGTGATCCAGTCGCAAACCGTTAAATTCGTGAGACAGCATGTCATCAGTTGATCAACTCTTCTCTGCCCTCCAGTCCAAGCGAGAAAAAGCTTTGATGCCTTTCTTTACCGCTGGGGACCCTGACATCAAAGCCACTGCCGAGTTAGTTCGAGCAGCATCTGAATCCGGGGCGAATCTCTGTGAGATCGGTGTGCCTTACAGTGACCCAATAGCAGATGGTCCTGTAATCCAGGCGTCATACCAAAGAGCTCTTGATGCAGGTTTCAAGCTTCAAGACGTTTTTGACATGGGTGAAGTACTGGATCAGGAGATTCAGACACCGTTGGTCACCATGGTTAGTTATTCAATTGTGTATCGGGTGGGTTTACTCGAGTACGTGAAACGTGCAAAGGCTTCGGGATATGCGGGTGCGATTGTTCCCGATTTGCTTGTTGAGGAAGCGAGAGAGTTCGCTGCAATCTGTCGTGATGAGGATTTCAGTTTGATTCAGCTTGTTACTCCCACCACGCCTCAATCGCGTCAGGTGGAGATTGCCGAATCGTCGTCAGGTTTTCTGTATTACGTTTCGGTTACGGGGATTACTGGTGAAAGAAAAAGCCTACCTGAGAATTTAGCAGATTGCGTTACATGGTTAAGAAGTCAGACAGATCTCCCGATTTGTATTGGTTTTGGTATCAGCGGTGTTGATACGGCCAAGCAGTTGGCTCCTGTAGCAGATGGTCTCATTGTTGGATCCGCCATTATTCGGCGCGTCTTCGAAGCTGGAGGACGAGATCAGGCGACTCAATCTGTGTCGACGTTCATCCGGGAGCTCCGTCAAGCAATGGATCAAGTCTGATATCTAAAAAGTCTTTCCAGTCAAAAAGAGACAGATTGATGCGTCGACCTACACCCGAGCCGGTCTCACCTGAACAGGTTCGAGAGCTTGCACTCTCGGTGATGAAGGCAGATCGATTTCCGATGCTTGCTACCGTTGATGGTGATCAACCTAGGCTGCGACCAGTCTCGCCGGTGATGATGAAAGGATTTACCGTTTATGTTGCGAATCTTCGGAGTTACCAGAAGACCATTCAGATTGAGGCCAACCCAAAGGTCGAGTTGTGTTATCTCGATGATTCTCACGACCAAGTGCGCATAACGGGTGTCGCTGACATCGTCACTTCGACTGATTTGTTGAATGAGATTTGGGATTCAAATCCGCTGCTGCGGAGTTACCTCGGTGACATCAATGACCCCCAATTAATTGTCTATCAAATTGATCCTGATCAAGTGATGTTTATGAGGGAGTGGTCTCTGGAATATCACCGAGTGGATCTGGATAATCGAAGTGGGCATTAGGTCACTCACTGACCCTAGCATCCTGAAATCGCGAGGAAATCAGCGAAAGCAATGTGGCAGCTTCTCCGAACCTTTCCTTTGATGCTGGCAGTTCTTGCCGTTCCAATCATACCATTTCTGATTTGGGGGGAATCTGTCGAGAACGGAATCCAGGAGTACCTTGGCAAGGAAGCAAATCCATTTGTTGCCGGATTTTGCATTGTCATCCTGCTTTCCTCGGACGTGTTTTTGCCGATTCCTTCAAGTGTGCTAAGTACGGTCAGTGGTTGGCGTCTGGGCTGGCTCTACGGTACCCTTGCGACTTGGCTCGGGATGAATGCCGGTGCCATTCTAGGGTATGGGTTTGCGAGGAAATTTGGACCGGGTTTCTCAAAGTGGTTCTGTCGAGATGAGGACATAATATTGATGAGAGACTTAATGAACCGATTGGGTCCGACTGTCTTGGTGCTTGGGCGTGCTCTGCCCGTGTTTGCCGAAGCAAGTATTCTCTTTGCAGGGATGCATCAGCTGACATGGAGCAGATTTGTCTTCCCAGTCCTGGTGAGTAACCTTGTCATTGCAATCGTCTACTCGATCCTTGGCGATCTAGCCGCTCAATATGAATGGCTAGCAGCTGCGATTGTCATTTCGGTGTGTATTCCACTCCTGATCGCCTCTTTCGCACGGAGAATGTTGCCTTCGCTCAAAGAAGTTCCCGTGCAAGAAGATGCTTAGTTACCTCGTTGAGATTGCAACATGCCACATGTATCCGTCACAACCGGTACATGTGGCTCTTTTACCTAATCCGACAAGTCTTTCTGATAGGAAAAAGCTTGTTGTTAGACGTCTCTTGCCTAATCCGCATGCTACGTTTTTTTGACAAGCTTTCTAGGCATGCGAAGTAATGCGAATCGGTGACGCGTGGCGTCGTTTGCCAAAACAACGTAAGGATCATTCTCCATGACTGTTTCCAATCCAGCGCAAGCAGCAAATCAGAGCCAAATTGTTACCATAGATCGTCGTCGTAGTGACCGTAGAGGTAACAGCACGGAAACGAGCCAAACTTCAGTTCCACCAAAGAAGCAGCGTCGACGCCACATTGATCCAACCACTTGCGAGCGGGATTATAACGGGGACGAAATCGAATTCATGACAGCCATGGACGAATACAAACGTGACTCGGGACGAATGTTTCCGACCTGCAGTGAGGTTCTCGAAGTAATTCGTTCGCTTGGTTATCTCAAATTGAGTAGCGAACAGGTAGAACAACTTGGACTGACCTTTGAGGATTCAATCGAAGAAGAAGATCTGTCAGATAAGATTGAGCAGGAATTGGAAAGTGAATTCGCTGAAATCTAAGCACTGTGAAGACAATAATAGAAACGAGTTGTCATAAAGATGGCGATTCGTTTTTTTTGGCTGCATGGTAGTCGATTTAATTCGCCATACGGGTTCCCGAAAAATCCAATTCTCTAGGTCTCCCCTAAGCCCATTTTAAGTAGTGTATTTTCGGCTTTGTGAGCGTTTCTTAATCGTGGAGCGTAAGCTCTCGCATGTCCCGTGATTTGTTCGCGATCTGATAAGAATTGGCACATGAGATCAGGGATCTCATCAACTTGCTGATAGACATAACCTACTGGGCCAGCGGTGCATGCTTTCTTGAATAGGCTCGCTAACCAACAATGATCCGGTACAATCACCGGAACACCCCGAGTAAGCATCTCTAGTAAGACACCACTGCAGCGAGAGCGATAGCGGATCGGATCATATAAGAAGATGCCCAACCCCGCTCCTCCGATCCATTGGTGGTACTCGACTGTGCTGAGGTGCTTGGTTATCAACTCTACCTTCCCAGTAGCACAACTTGGGTGTAGGGAATTCGGAATCAGGGATTTCCAATGCTTTCCAGGAACCTGCAAGCAAGGCCGATATGTTGTGTCTCCAATTAGATTGCGATTTTCCAATGCTTGAAGGAATCCACGAATCGAGTGTTTTCCTTTCTCTGATCTTGGCATTCCTGCAAGCACTGCATTGCAAGGTTGTGCTTCTGAATCGATCCTTATCTCGCCCGATCGAGTCGGGTATGGAATTGCACTCGCTATCTCATGATCCATCACAGAGTTGATTTCTGCTTTCAACTCTTCTGTCGTCGTATGAATGTAAACTCGATTGTGGCTCATCGCACTTAGTGCCATGTTCATTTGTTGCTTCATCTTGGTATTGCGTTGCCTACCGTATGCTGTGTCGGCATGATTCGTCGCAAAGTGAAAAATTGCGTGGATATTGAGCTTTGGCGACTTGCGATCTTGTAATGCGGAAGCAGTTGCGAGAATGATAAAATCATTCGCAGTGTTGAGCACCAGATGATCGTGTTCGGTAAGGTCAAGTGAGTCGAGCACTTGCAGAAACGCCCGTTTCCAATTCATGATCATGTTGGATGGACGTCTCGATCTTTTGCAAAAGACATCCCGCCAGCAAGATAGGAAACGATCTCCAATGTAACGATGTTGAATTCGCCCATTTAAGTTTCGAGCGAACTGAGAAAACCCATCAATGCCCAAGGACCAGTGCAACATCGAGGGCGTATCGAAGAGCGGGTAAACCGCGCAAACTGCTTCGGTTTCCGGGTCTGGTAAAAATTGCTTGTGGGTGGCCAAGATAGTCTGGAACCCTCTGGCCTTTGCTGCACCTCCAAGTAAGTGAGCTAGTTCTAAATAATGCCCCGATGAATCTCGGATGTTGTCATCGATCATTACCATTCTCGGCGACATGAAATTTTTTATCGGTTTGGGTGTTGTGTGGGTCTGAAGCGTGAATGAGAGATCCCATAAGACAATGATGCTAGCAATTTCAATCCAAAAAGACATTGAATTTACTGAGCCGGCTTGTGAAAGTCCGGTCGACGTTCGATAGATTC
>JAYYHM010000449.1:0-3631 GCA_036148415.1 Planctomycetota bacterium | reverse complement strand
GTGTGATGATCTTGGCTACGGTGACCTTGAGTGCTACGGACACCCAGCGATTCAAACGCCGCACCTGAACCAACTAGCCGCTAATGGAATTCGTTTTACTGACTGCTACTCAGCAGCACCGGTCTGTTCCCCATCTCGGGTCGGATTACTAACAGGTCGAAGCCCAAATCGAGCAGGTGTTTATGATTGGATCCCCAGCGCGGGGAAGCCTGTCCCAAACAAGCGGCACCTCGTTCATATGCGGAACAGTGAAAAAACAATTGCTCAACACCTTAAAACTGCGGGTTACGAAACCTGCCAAGTGGGAAAGTGGCACTGCAATTCTGCGTTTAACCAACCCCAACAGCCTCAACCGGGTGATTTTGGTTTTGATCATTGGTTCGCTACTCAGAATAACGCCTCACCTACTCACGAAAATCCAGACAACTTCGTTCGAAATGGCCAAGCTATAGGACAAATTGAGGGCTTTAGCTGTCAGATCATCGTCGACGAAGCAGTTGATTGGCTGACGAGAAAGAAGAGTGATTCTCCATTCTTTCTGTTTGTCGCATTCCATGAGCCTCACGAGCCCATTGCGTCGCCGAGTGCTATCATGAATACCTATCAGGGCGTTGCCAGATCTAATGATGAAGCCGAATACTTCGCAAATGTTGAAAACATGGACCTGGCGGTAGGAAAGCTTACAGCGGCGATGGAAGAAATGGATCTTCTCGACAACACAATCATTGTATTCACATCTGATAATGGGCCGGAAACCCTTAACCGGTACCGATCTGCTAATCGCTCTTATGGACAACCAGGACCGCTCAGAGGGATGAAGCTACACACAACCGAAGCAGGTTTTCGTGTACCCGGGATCATGAGTTGGAAAGGTCATCTGCCCGAAGATATGATCGGAGTAACGAATAACACCCCAATCTCGTCGCTTGATCTGCTTCCAACCTTTTGTGAACTAGCACAACTCACAATTTCAAAAGAACCAGAACTTGATGGTGTTTCCATCAAGAGCCTTTTACTCGGTAAAAACTTTTCCCGAAAAAAACCCTTAGTTTGGGCGTATTACAACTCTATCAATGACGCCAGAGTTGCTATGCGATATGGACAATGGAAAGTTCTGGCAAAACTCAACGAAGGCTCTGTCAAAAAACTAACGAACCTGACTGCGGAATCACTACCGTTGGTCCGGGATGCAAAACTCACAAATATCGAGATCTACGACCTCAGTGTTGATCTATCTGAGCAGAACAATCTAAGCGGGAAAAATACAAAGCTCACTCGTCAGCTCTCCAGCGTGTTAAAGCAGGAATACCAAAAACTCGTTGAGGATTCGCACGTTTGGTAGATCGGATAAGTCTGCACAGATTGACTAGTCAAAACCGAGCGAGAAATCAGGGCGAAATTTTATTTTTGAGATCTTTCTTGGCATGATGCAAGAACTGCATCGCTTCCATTGGCGTCATCGAATCGACTTCAAGATTTTGAATCTGCTCCAAGAGTGGATGATCAGCGATGCCAAAAAGCGTCAATTGGTATTGGCTGGAAGCGTCAGCCACACAGGGTGTTTTGATAGTAGGTCGGTCAAGTGCATCACGATGATCTGCTTCCAACTGCGCCAGAACATCTTTCGCCCGTTCATTGACCTCTCGCGGTATCCCCGCGAGCCGCGCAACATGAATACCATAACTTTTGTCTGCCCCGCCGCGTACTATTCGGTGCAAAAACACCACTTCGTCTTCCCATTCTTTTACTGCAACATTCCAATTCGCAACCCGGGGTAACGATTCTTCCAACTGAGTCAACTCGTGATAGTGCGTTGCAAAAAGAGTTCGTGCACCAATCTGTTCGTGGAGATGCTCAGTAATAGCCCAAGCTAATGACAATCCGTCGTAGGTACTGGTACCCCGTCCAATTTCATCCAATATCACAAGACTTCGCGAAGATGCCGTGTTAAGAATCCGGGCGGTCTCCACCATTTCCACCATAAAAGTACTTTGTCCACGGCTGAGCTCATCGCTGGCTCCGACTCTCGCAAAAATACGATCTGCAATTCCTACTTGGGCGGAATCCGCAGGAACATAAGAACCTGCTTGAGCTAGCAGAGTAATCAACGCGACTTGACGAATATATGTACTTTTACCAGCCATGTTAGGGCCGGTGATGAGGAGTATCATTCCCGACTCTGGAGATTGGACACAATCATTAGGAACAAATTCACCTTGGGGCAAAGTAACGTCGAGTACCGGGTGACGCCCTCCTTCGATTTTCAGAATCGAATCTTCACTTAGCTCGGGTCGCACCCATAAACGCTGAGCAGCAAGTTCGGACAACGAACCGTAAACATCTAACTCTGCGATGGCTGCGGCAACCTGTTGCAGAATGGGTAGGTGCCGATGGGTTGAATCACACAACTCTTGAAAAATCAATTGCTCGCGCGCCATTGCTTTCTCATCCGCTGCCAAAACGGTCTCTTCATACTCCTTTAATTCGGGAGTTATGAATCTCTCGCAGTTCTTCAACGTCTGTTTTCTGATAAAGCTATCGGGGACCTTATCCCTGTGAGCGTTGGTCACTTCAAGGTAATACCCAAAAACCTTGTTGTATCCTACCTTCAGATTTTGAATGCCTGTCTCGTCCATTTGCTGCCGCTGGTAGGAGGCAATCCACTCCTTTCCTCCTTTGGCCAATTCTCGTAGCTGATCGAGTTCTGGATCAAAACCCGATCGGATGAAATTGCCATCCGATGCAAAGACCGGACAGTCATCTGACAGAGCTTGCTCCAAGCGATCTCTCAAATCAGGACACAAATATAAATGTGATTCAATCGAACGTAGCCGACTGCTGCTACGGTCTTTTAGATACTGCTTCAATTCAGGCAGACTTTTAAGAGTGGAAGCTACCTGCTGGAGATCACGTGGCCCGGTGCGTGCGGTGGCGATTCTGGCGAGCAAGCGAGTGAGATCATAAGTCTTCTTCAACTCATCTCGCACCTTCGAGCCAGCGTTTGCATCCGAAATCAATTCTTCTACTGCATCCTGCCTCAATGCGATCGAAGTACGGTCAATCAACGGAGCAGCAATCCAATCAGCTAAAAGCCGCGATCCCATCGATGTATTGGTGCGATCCATCACACCCAGAAGAGAGCCCTCTCTTGAGCCGCTTCTAAGTGTACGACTCACCTCCAAACTTCGTCGCGTCGCTGCATCGATCTGCAAAAAACCGCTTCTCCGATGAGCGGTGAGAGATCGAAAATGATCCAAGCCGGCACGCTGAGTCTCCTGAAGATAAGACAGAGCTGCTCCAGCGGCACGAATCGCAATCATGTCGGTAGGCTCAAAGCCAAACCCTTCAAGATTATGAACCTCAAATTGCTTTTGAAGGATTTCTACTGATGCATCCTCAGCAAATGACCACGAGGGTCTTGCAGTCCAAGACCAGGTGGCCGTGGTGTCGGGAGAGAAACTCGCATCGTCCTCTCGAAACAGTACCTCGGCAGGTCCGATACGCTCCAATTCGTCCTCAACGCGTGACGCAGGAAAAACGCCTGCTTCGAAGTGTCCGCTCGAAAGTTCAGCCCAAGCAATTCCTACCTGCGACTGATCTTCTCCGCGTCCAGTGGGCCTTGTGAAACAGA
>JAYYHM010000448.1:0-2870 GCA_036148415.1 Planctomycetota bacterium | reverse complement strand
CGCAAAGTTGATTTCCTGGCATCATTACCAAGCTGAATTCATCTTTTAAAATCGACCAACAGGAGGGAATCTTGAAGTGACTGTTTTCAGTCAACGAGCACACATCCGCGATTAGGATTCGTGGATGTTTACCAGCCAGCCGGACATCGCGTCCTTCAGTCTTTCCATCTTGGATGATCAGTTCAATCATCGAATCAGGAAGACTCGATGTGTTAAATTCTGCATCCTTTGTATCGACTTCCAGTACTGGGCCCAAGGCTCGTAGTCGATCGATGAATTGAAAGCCTTCGATGGTAAAGTCGCGTTGATTTTTATGTATTACAAAGGTTCGATTTTTGATCTCGAGTGTGATTTCCAAAATCGCGGACGTGATGTTATTGGCGATGAGCAGCGAACGCTTGAGTTCGGGGGGCACGATTCTCTGAAGACGATCTTCAAAGCCAGATGTGTTCAGGATCTGGTTAGTTAGATCGCCTGAAAGTAGTTTTTCACCGAGTTCGATGACGACATTGGGGAGACTGGACCCAATCCCAAGTGGATTCAGTAGTGTGCCACTGGCATTGATTACCGTTGGCGTCGCTTCTATTGTTTTCCGCGTTTTGGAAGTCTCGGGTTGATCTTCGGAATCTGCTTTCCTGATGATCGCGTCGATGCCCTTCGCTGCGGCCTCAGGCAGGTCTTGCAGAATTTCGCTGGCTTGCTTCTTTAAACGCTCGACTGCTTCGGTTTCGCTGGCCTTCTTAGCAACATCCGTGATGCCTCTACGGAGCATTTGTAAAGTCCAAGGGGGGATTCCCATTTTTTCCAAGTCCATAATTTGGAGTGAGCAATGGTCGATTCAGTTGAGGACCAACGCGTACTCTTGATCCTATGGATTGTTCTATACCAAGGTAGATCACAGCGAAAGCCAGACGAACCGTGGAGCATGGCATTTCATCACTTTGGTTGGCGAAATGCCGCTCCCCTTTATCCTTACTCTTTTTGAGGGCGCGATTCGCTTGACTTGAGTTGAATCCCCCTTTCATCGTTCACGCAAGCTACAAATTCTTTGATCTCCTGAATTGAACTGAGGATAGTTTCAGCTTGTTCTTCTTTGACTGCTTTTTCGCATTGTATGGCGAGGTCCGTGAGTTTGGGTAAGCCGACCGTACCGCCCGATCCTTTCATCCAGTGCGCGAGCCTGCCAATCTCGTTCAAATTCCCGGACGCATAAGCTTCGATGAGTTGCGGAATTTCATCGGTAACCCGGTCGACCAGATCGCATGCAAATTCCCTAAGCCAAGAGTCGGGTAAGAGAGACGCCTTAGCCTCCTTTGGCCTTTCCATTTTCTTTTCGAAAGAAGAATAGGATTCTACGTTTCTTGGATCCTCGCGTTTTCCGCCTGTATGTCTCTCAACAAGTTCCAGTAGCCTATTCAGATCAATCGGTTTGGAAAGGTAATCCGAGCAGCCTGCAGCTTTGCATTTTTGATCATCACCCGTCATGGCATTAGCGGTCATTGCGATAATCGGCTGCGTGAATCCTTCCTGACGTAGGATTTTAGCCGCCGTGTAGCCGTCGACATTGGGCATCTGCATATCAAGCAGTATTGCATCAGGTGTTTGATCCGCAGCCAAAGCAGATTGAATGGCTTGCTCTCCATCATTTGCGGTGGTCACCAACGCTCCCGCGTCAGTCAAAAGAAGTTCGAGAAGATCTCGGTTCGTGGGTTGATCATCGACAACCAACACGTGCACGTTCCGAAGATCCAGCGTTACGAACTCCTGCGTTTGTGATTCGAAGGTTTTCGCAAGTGCTTCCTCATTAGAGAGGATTCGATATCGGTTTGGCAAAGTCACGGGCAGTTCAAGTGAAACATGTGTCCCTTGTCCTGGTTCACTGGTGAGCGAAAGCGAACCCCCAAGTCTTTCGGCAAGGCCTTTGCTAATGGAAAGGCCGAGTCCTGTACCTCCGTATTTCCTTGTTGTAGAGGTGTCAGCCTGTGTGAAGGGTTCGAAGATCTTTCGCATCTGGCCGGGTGACATGCCGATGCCGGTATCTCTTACTGCGATCTCTAATTTGGCTTGCTGATTCCCGCACACTTCACCGCGCATTGTGACAATGACGCTACCCACGTCCGTGAACTTAATTGCATTCCCGATCAGGTTGGTCAGAATCTGCCGAATCCTTGTCGGATCACCGTTCACTGATTCGGGTAGATCACCCTGGATTTCTAAATCAAGTTCGATCGACTTGGCAAGAGCTTGAGATTTCAGTGACGCAATGATTTCTGTAAGTAGTACGGTGGGTTGGCAGGGAACACTCTCGACTTCAACCTGATCCGCTTCAATTTTTGAAAGATCAAGAATCTCGTTGAGTAGATGCAAGAGATGCTTGCCGTTGGAGTGAATGGTTGCGAGATGCTTTTTCTGTTCCTGTTCATCCTGGATGAGACCTCGGAGCATTAATTCAGTGAAACCAAGGACGGCTGCGATCGGTGTTCGGATTTCATGGCTCATTCTTGCAAGAAAGCTGCTCTTTGCTTCGTTTGCCGCCTCGGCAGCATCCTTCGCAATCTCAAGCTTTTCCTGTGCCGCTCGGAGTTGAGTGGCAGTCTTTTCCAGTTCGTTAGATCGTTCTACTACTGCCGCTGTGCGGTCCTCCACTTTCCTCTCAAGATTGAGGTTTAGATCTCTTAGTTGAAGAAAGCCATCAGCTTTTTCCAGAGCTGCGCCTGCGGCCGTGGTGATGTAGTTCGCAATTCGTAATTCATCATCACCAAAAACATCTCGAAATCGAGTGTTGGTCAGATAGAGAAAGGCCACCTTGTTTCCGTTGACGACAATCGGGCTACAGAGGAAGCTTCCTGTTTGTTCACTCTGGATGCCAT
>JAYYHM010000447.1:0-2644 GCA_036148415.1 Planctomycetota bacterium | reverse complement strand
AACAAAGTCGATTTATGCGTTTGACGTTCTTATTCTTGATGACCTCAGCTTTCAGCAACTTCTTTATCGTTGTTTCAGCCAATGCCAAAGACGATGAGGACCCTCGTTTGAAGCCGCGGCCTGTGACTCTACAGACAAAAGATGGTATGGAGCTGCGAGCATTCTATTTTCCATCGGACCAGAAGAAAGCCGCTACCACCGTAATTCTCGTTCACGAATGGACGGGTCAGGCGAGCCCCTATTACAAGCTTGTTTCAGCATTAAATGAAGCAGGTTGTGCAGTTCTTGCTCCTGATTATCGCGGCCACGGGGGATCGAAATCCTATGTCAACCTCCGAGGCGATAAGATTGATCTCGATCCATCGAAGATGTCGCGTAAGGATGCAGAAGCTGTGGTGGCAATGGATTTAGAGAAAGCGAAAGGTTTTCTCAAAACCGAAAATAATGACGGCTATCTCAACCTCAATGCTTTGGTGGTTGTCGGTGTGGGTGAGGGAAGCGTCTTGGGCAGTCTTTGGGCGATGCGAGATTGGAGTTTTCCGAGTTTGGGCAGTGTAAAGCAGGGGCAGGATGTGAAAGCTCTGGTTCTTGTTTCCCCGGAAAAGCAAATCAAGGGTTTGCCTCTAGAGCCAGCGTTAAATGATAATAATCTGCTTCGGCTACCGACCATGATCATCGCTGGGGACAAAAGTCCCCAAGCCAGTGAGGCGCGCAAAATGGCCAGCCGCATTGAAGCAAAGAAAAAAAGGGTGGGGAGAGGGGAAGTCACAGGTCTAACTGTCAAAATGCTTGATTCAGATTTGGATCACTCGGACTTGGTTAATCAAGTCAAAGAAGCCATTCCCGCCATCGTTGCCTTTGTGACTGCCGAAGCCAAAGGAAGCAACCCTAAGACCCCGTGGATCGAAAGAAAGTGAGACCATCAGGCTTTCGCTGTTTCTAGCCGTTGCTGAAACCTTTCAAACAGGTAATGGCTATCATGAGGACCCGCCGCAGCCTCTGGGTGGTACTGCACGCTGAATGCGTTGGCTTCACGGTGTTTAACGCCTGCCACGGTATCATCATTCAGGTTTCGATGCGTGACCTCCAGACAGTCAGGCAGGCTTGATTCTTCAACCGCAAAGCCATGATTCTGGGAGGTGATTTCTACTTTGCCCGTCTCGTAATCAAAGACGGGCTGGTTAGCTCCACGGTGCCCAAACTTAAGCTTGAAGGTCTTACCGCCACAGGCCAGAGCAAGCAATTGGTGTCCAAGGCAGATGCCAAAGATAGGTCGCTTGCCGATTAATTCCCGGATCGTTGCATGGGCGTACTCGAGAGGCTCGGGATCCCCCGGACCGTTGGAAAGGAAAATGCCATCCGGTTCAAGCCGAAGGATATCATCCGCTGAGGTGGTGCCGGGAGCGATCGTCACGCGATTGCCTCTTGATACGAAATGTCTCGCGATATTCCATTTCATACCGAAGTCCATGCACACGATATGTTGTCCGTTAGCAGACAGATTCGCAGCTCCGATTTCCGTTTCAGTCCAGTCATCCAGTTTCTGGTCCCATCTTAAGACCTCTGCGGGCATTACCTCTTTGACCAGATCGCGTCCTACTAATCCAGGAGAAGCCGCTGCCTTGGCGATCAGGCTTGCATCATCAAGATCCGTAGTCGAAAGGATGCCCCGCAAAGCACCTTTCTCGCGGATACGCCTAACCAACGCTCGTGTGTCAATTCCAGCGAGCCCGATCAACTGGTTTGCTTTGAGGTAAGAGCTGAGATCACCCTCGGATCGATAGTTGCTCTCCACGCGACTGAGTTCGCGAACGATAAATCCTGATAGAGACGGTTTGTCGTGTTCAATGTCGATCGAGTTCACCCCATAGTTCCCTATTTCAGGGTAAGTCATCGTGACAATCTGACCGCGGTAGCTGGGGTCGGTGAGGATCTCCTGATATCCCGTCATCGAAGTGTTAAAGACTACCTCGCCGGTAATCTCACCTTCAGCCCCAAAGGATTGACCAGTAAAAACGCTGCCATCTTCCAAAGCTAATTTTGCGGTGGTCATGCTCGATCGCTTCAATTGCTAATTAGGTAAGGTTCGGTTACATCCTTGACGACCTGGTAGCGAATTCTTGCGAAGGACTCAATAAGATGAGCTCTAGAGAAATGGCACAACGCCAACCTAGGTCTTTTTCTCTGACCTAATCGAGGTTTTCAAGGCGGAGTGCCCAAACTTACAGGCTTTGGCATTGACCAAGCTTCAAAGCGAGCCTGCGGAGGCACTCAATGATGAAGCCTCAGATTTGATCGAAACCAACATAGCAGAGTGAAAGAATCTAGCGACCCCTCCAGGATGATTCCTGAGCTGATTTCTCGTCTCAACCACGGGGAATCTCCGTGAAACGCAGGGTGAAAAAAGTATCAAAAAAGTTTGTCGTTCGAGGCTGGCCGCCGAGGGGCCAATCAGGTGTCGATCAGGTCTTCCGGTGAGAGGATCGGGACTTGATTCTCCTCCGTCTCCTGCTTCTCTCTCCAAGCTTCCCCTTTTCGGTAGCTTTCCAATTCAAGCTCTAATTGCTCCAATTGTTCGTGATTCTCTTCGTCCCCAAGCTCCACTGCTTTTTCGCTCCATTCCACTGCTTTTTCGAAGTTTCCT
>JAYYHM010000446.1:0-6857 GCA_036148415.1 Planctomycetota bacterium | reverse complement strand
GAGCAAATGGATTTTCGGGAGCGAGCAAGATTAGCTGCAGCTCTGCAAAACGAATTTGATGAGTAATTAAGCACAAAGAAACACCATAAACTTTTAGGCAATCCCCTTGGGTGAAAAACTTACGTTTCTGAAGACCTTCCTACAGCAGCCCTCAAATATTGGAGCCATTGCTCCGAGTAGCGTTGGCCTGGTCTCCACGATGATCGAATCCTTTGACTGGGAGAATGTCCAATCCGCAATTGAATATGGCCCGGGAACGGGAGTCTTTACGGAGAGGATCTTGAAAACCATGCAGGAAGGAACGCATTTCTTTGCCATTGAACAGTCTGCAACCATGGTCGAAGCGACTCTCCAGCGTTGTCCAGAGGTGAAAATCTATCAAGAAAGTGTCACCAACGTGCAAGAGCTCTGCTTAAAGGAGTCAATCCAGAACGTAGATGCGATCATTTCCGGTCTTCCCTGGGCGTCTTTTCCAGATGATGTTCAGAATGAAATCATGCAGACCATGACCCGAGTACTTCGTCCAGGGGGCACCTTTGCCACTTTTGCCTACTGGCAAGGTTTAGCTCTGCCTGCCGGGCAACGATTTGCTAGCCGCCTAAGGTCAACCTTCTCTCGCGTCCAACGTAGTCCTACGGTTTGGAAAAACCTTCCCCCTGCGTTCGTCTATCGATGCACACTCTGATCGATACTCAATAATATGCTATTCATCTTGCAATCAGAAGCAAACTAAAAAATGAATTCAGCTGACTGGATCAAAGCATTTGGTAATTCTGAGGACGCATCTGCATCAAGAACAAAAGTAACATCCTCCCCACTCTGCAAGTAAGAGGCTGGAGAATCCGCTCCGGGACCTTCATTTAAGGCTCGAGCTACTGCAGTGGCTTTGTTGCGACCGGTTGCCATGAGAACAATCTTACTGGCCTCGAGTATCGTTCCGATCCCCATGGTGATTGCTTTCCTGGGCACGTCATCAATCGTGTCAAAAAATCTCGCATTAGCGGCAATCGTATTCTCGGTGAGGTCCACCACACTTGTGCGGCCCTTGACCTCACTACCAGGCTCATTGAAGGCAATATGGCCGTTCTCTCCGATGCCCAGAAGTTGCAAGTCGATGCCACCCTGGTTCCTGATAGCGGCTTCATAATCTTCACACTCTTGATGAAGATCGTCTGCTACGCCTGATGGAACGTGGGTTTTTTCTACTTTTACATCCACGTGGTCGAAGAGATTCGACTGCATAAAATGTCGGTAACTTTGATGGTGGTCGGGAGCGAGACCTACATATTCATCCAGATTAAAGGTAGTGCACTGCGAAAAGCTAACCTGACCATTTTGCACCATTGCAACGAGTTTCCGGTAAACCTCAACCGGTGTACCCCCGGTCGCTAATCCTAAAATGAGGCTTGGCTTACATTGGATCGCTCGTGCAAATTCGGAAGCAACATCATTTGCCGCTGCCTGAGAATTCTCGGCGATACGCACCTTGATCTGGTTACCCATATCCTTAAACCTGTTCTCTTTCTAACGATTCACACGCTGCTAAAATCTCTTCGGCCCAAACTTGTTTGGATAGCTTGTCTTTCAGATCAGCTACCAAATCAGGTCTAACGAATAATCTGACTCTTTTGACATAGTTGTCGAATTGGTGGTCCGCCAGAGCCGATGCAACAGGGGAAACTTCCCGCAACGGTCTCACGTACCGATCACGGTGGACGACATCTAAATTAATATCCACCTCCCTTTCTGCGGGAGGCGCATCAATTAACAGATCGGCAGCGTGGATTGCGACACCTGTCAAACTGGCAATTCGCTCGGAAAGTTTTTCACTGCAAGCCACGAGCCACCAATAAGGCCTTCGAGCGATCGCTTGGTGGATTTGTGAACCTTCCAGAATATTAAACTCAACCGCCCGCTTGTAGAGATTCCGAATACTTCCGAATAGACCGTCAACTAATGGCTCAGCCACACTGCCTTCGGCTGCCCGCCTCAGTTGAACAATCCAACTTGGGTCGTCGAGTCGTAACGAGGACTGCAAATCAATCCGGTTTTGCAAGAGAAATACGGACCGCTGTAACATTGCTGTCGCAGCCCTGACGGCGTGGTGCCAGTAAACCTCACTGAACATTACATAACGGGCAAAAACCATCATCTCCGCCGCGGTTTTTCCCTTTTCCCCAATTGCCAAGGTACCTGTATCCGGATGAATACATAGAGTCGATATCAAACGAGGCGTATCGAAATTATGACCGTAGGGCAAACCAGCGTGAAGACTATCACGGTAGAGATAATCGAGTTTGTCAATATCGACCGGACCGCTGAGGCAACTACGCAAAAACCCTAAATCCTCCGATTCATGATCTTTCGTTGCTGAGTTCGGATGAAGGAGTAACATCACGTCCTCAAGCGAACACTGCCAATCCTGATTCAAACAATCAGAAATCTCACTGTTCGAAACCCACGATCGGACCCGATTCTCGTGACTCTCGATTCCATCAAGACCCATGTCTTCGATAGGATGGCAAAAAGGCCAATGCCCAAGATCATGAATAAGCGAAGAAACAATAAAAGCTTCTTGCATCCGGTCAGAGATCATCTGACCGAAACTTGCCTCACCATCAAACCTTTCCAACAACTGTAAAGCGTTGTGATAGACCCCGAGAGAATGCTCCAATCGACTGTGATTTGCTCCCGGGTAAACCAATGAAACCATTCCCAATTGACTGATTGAAGCCAATCGTCGCATGGGTTCGGTATCGAGTAATCGACGTACACGGTGAGTTAAAGGTACATCCTGAGAGGGTGGGATTCTAATTAAGGAGCTGGTCTGGTGGAGCGTTTTAACTTCGGGCAGCATAATTCAATGAAAATTAATTTTGAGTCATGATGTGTCATTTCCATTCTTCTCAGCCTAACCTGTTGCGAGATTCAACCCACTTAAGACGGCTAGCACTAATGTCACAATCAGATACAGTCCAGCATGAGCTAATCCCTCAGTGAATTCTAATTCAAAAATAATAGAGGAGGCTGCTGCTCCCATAACAACCATAACGCTAAATACTATCCCGAAGGTTAAATAAGACATCTCGGATGCCGCATCCAATTCGAGTACATAAGTGGGTACAAAAGCATAAACGAGCCATAACGCCGCAAGAATTGCGGATAAGATCAAAACACGGTTTCGTAATTCGGCTCCAACGTAAGGTGCCAGTTCCGAATCACGAACGAAAGAATAGCCGGCGGAAATTAAGGGCGGTCCGAGTAACAGAGACCCACCAATAAAAATCCATACTGGTGGGGTGTCATCGGGAAATAGGAAGCGACAAGTTATGGCAGCACCTACCGCGAGAACAACTGAAGCAACGGTGAGAAAAACACCTCTTCGAGTAACATCCGTTTCCTCGCGTTTCAGAGGCTTTAGAACACTCTGGCCAGATCTATCCTTTGGTGCATCATCCTCCGGAGCATGGATAACAACTTCCTCAGAAGCCTCCGGCACCTTGATCTGGCTTTTACAATTCGGGCAGGGTCCAGTTTTTCCAGCGAATTTCTCGCTTACTTGAAACCGCTTAAAACACTTGGGACAGGTAACTTGGATAGGCATAATTCAGTAAAAACAGAATGAGACCAAATGAAAGTAAGAAACACCCTATACCATGCATTGCCCAAACCAGTTTCCATGGAGCCAAAAAACCCAGGAAAAATAGATGTGCAACTTCTCTCGAGAGAGCCAAAATAAGAATGGGAATAAATGGTGAACGACAACACACTTGTTCATGATAGCGGTTTTCCGAAAATTCAGGATGGGGGAGCCCCGTCGGCGCATGTCGTCTTGTTTCAACCGGAAATCCCGCAGAACACAGGTAATATCGGTCGGACTTGTGTGGCAGTGAACGCCAAGCTTTGGATTGTGGAGCCCGCATCTTTCCAAATCACGGATAAACAAGTCCGGCGTGCTGGGCTTGATTACTGGCCTCACCTGAATTTGGAGATGTTTCCAGATTGGGAGATGTTTCTGAGCAAAATTAACACCAAACGACTTTTCTTCTTTTCTAAGTTTGCAAAACGGACGGTTTGGGATGTTCAATTTGAGCAAGGAGACGTATTCGTATTTGGCAGGGAGAGCTCGGGTTTACCCTCGCACATCCTTGATCCTGACGACCCGCGATCTCTTCGATTACCGACAACCAACCAGGTGCGGAGTCTCAACCTAGCAACGACAGTTGGAATTGCTCTCTACGAGCAGCAACGACAACTCATGGCCACCTGATGGGCTATTTTGTGTTATCTATCACGCCCAATTACATATGAAATAAATGAGATCCATCCTTGCACCAATAGGATGGATATAACCTTGTGGCTGAAGCCACAGCCCAACTTAAGAACCATTAGTGAAAGACATGCCCAAAAAGAATACGCAGTTCGGCATTGGTTCAATGATGCTCCTAATGCTTGTCTGCGCAGTGATGTCAGCTGGTTTCTTTTATGCATCACGTGTTGATGTCGTACAGAGCGAACTCAATCTAAGTCCAAACACTAGTGGTTTGATCCTTGGTCAAGAAGGGCGGATACCCCACATTATCTTTATCATGTTTACTTTTACCTCACCTCTCATTCTTGCTGGAACATTAGCAACCATCGTCTCCATACTGCGTTGGAGAGGAAATCGAAATGGAAGATAGGGGATTGAATGGCGATCATGACCTGTTGAAGATAATGGGATCTATTGAGGTCCCCGAATCCCTTGAAGCGTTTCGTTCGGGTCTTCAAGAACGACACGGTAATGCCATTAGGAACCGCCGGGGCTTTTCTGTTCAATCATTGCCGTTTTCATGTGAACCGATACCGTGGTATGACCTCGGCTATCGCCCGGTAGATTCGATCACTGGCCCGACAAGAACACTCGCTTACGCGTCTGGTGCCTACTTCGTTCAGGACGCAGGTTCGTTACTCGCTTTGGCACTTTGTGGATCGGATAAACAGACAAAAAATCCCTTCTTGGTTTGTGACCTCTGCGCAGCTCCGGGGGCAAAAGCGTCAGCTTTACTTGAGCATGTTCACCAGTCAGGTGGTTTTCTTCTCGCTAACGAGGTAATCGGATCACGCGTCGCAGCACTGAACTCCAATTTGTCTCGCACTGGATCAAATAGGTTCGCTATCACCTCACTCGACCCTGAGCATTTGGTTGAAAAAATCGGTGCCGTATTCGATCTTGTTTTGGTCGATGCACCATGTAGTGGACAGGCCATGCTCTCACGGGGCAAGCAAACAAGCTCTTCGTTCTCCCGACAACAAGTCGAGCACAGCGCGTCTAGACAAAACCGTATTCTTGATGCCGCTTGCAGACTAACCAAGCCAGGCGGCAGATTGGTTTACAGCACGTGTACATTCGCGGAAGCAGAAAACGAAGCCCAAGTCCGTCGTCTGATTGAGCGAGGTGTTGCGGAAGCACTTCCGCAAAAACAACTAGAGGAATATCAAACCGAATCCGGTTGCTATCGACTTTGGCCACATCAACACCAATGTGCTGGTGCATTCGGCTCCATCGTGCAAATCACCCACGACGAAGAAAAACAGTCGATACGAAAGAAACCAGCTCGGCAAAGATTCCCGAAAGTTTCGGTGGATGATTGGTACAGTTGTGATTTTTCAGGGGATCGCCTTCATGCAACCAAAGCTTCTCTATTCGCTTGGCCTGAGGATGCTCCGAAATGGACGGAAATGCTAGCTGTGAACGGACCTGAAATTGCCTATCGAACCGGTCAAACTTGGAAACCTGCACATGCTGGTGCTATCCGTGAATTGACTGGTCGTGTTTCCAGTCAGACTTGTGAAATTGACGCCGAAAAAGCCAATTTATATTTGCAAGGCCAAACCCTTTCGGTAGATATCAAAGGCTGGGCGACGGTGAGCTATGATGGTAGGCCGCTCGGCTGGATCAAAGCCAGTCAAGGAATCGGTAGGAACCATCTACCTTTGCATGCGAGATTTAATGGGGACTTAGTACCATGAAAGTAAGGAGCGGTGGTGGTTTTCGAGCGATTCAATACACCTTAAAAAAGGGCAGGGAGGCTGGCGGTCTATTAAAACTTTACCGTGCCATGCGATCGCGAAATGCTTGTAAGACTTGTGCGCTGGGAATGGGTGGACAGCGGGGAGGCATGGTTAATGAACGTGGCAAGTTTCCTGAGGTCTGCAAAAAGAGCCTCCAAGCAATGGTTGCGGATATGCAACCGGCGATACCGCCTGAGTCTTGGACAGATTTCTCCGTCGACCAGTTCAAGACCTTTTCACCACGAGAGCTAGAAAATTTAGGGCGCTTGACTCAGCCCCTCCGTTATCGACGTGGTCAAAGTCACTTAGAGCCGGTCACATGGAGTACCGCAATCGATGCGATCGTCAAGCGGCTCGATACAACGGATCCGAACCGATCCTTTTTCTATTTTAGTGGTCGAAGTAGCAATGAGGCTGGTTTTCTTCTACAACTCTTCGCCCGACTGTACGGAACAAATCACGTAAACAATTGCAGCTACTACTGTCACCAAGCCAGCGGGGTAGGGTTGCAATCCAGTGTTGGCACGGGCACAGCCACCATCGTCTTGGATGATTTGGAAAAATCTGACTGTGTCTTTTTGATTGGAGGAAATCCAGCAAGTAATCACCCACGGCTGATGACCAGTTTGATGCATCTTAGAAGGCGAGGAGGCAGAATCATTGTGATCAACCCCGTTCGTGAGACGGGGTTGGTAAAATTTCGCGTTCCCAGCGATCCCATCTCTCTTATGTTTGGAACGAGGATTGCCACCGATTACATACAACCTCACATCGGTGGTGACTTAGCCTTGTTGTGGGGCATC
>JAYYHM010000445.1:0-4440 GCA_036148415.1 Planctomycetota bacterium | reverse complement strand
AAAGCACTATCGGTGACTGCTAAAGCGACTCTACGTGCTCGGATCATCCCTGAGCCAGTCAGCACAGCGTCGGAAAGCCCTGTCCTCTTCTGCTCTGCAACCAATCGATCTGCGTAGCGTCGACGGTCCGCAAATTCGAGCGGGTCGGTTGGAGCGAGCTGCTCGTTCATCGGCTCAAAAGTACCCTCATCAAGGACTTGTTGAATCCTCTGCTTGGCCGAAACGTAAAAGTGGTGGTCACATTTGGGACAGACGTTCAGACGCTGTTCGATCTCTTTTTTGTAAATTGAGGCACCACACCCTGGGCACTTGACCCAAAGTCCCTCTGGAACTCCGCGCTTTTTAGGTGCGGTGTTTGCAGCGGTGTCCGCTTCAGTAGGAGAAGAGCCGGATTCTACAGTGGACATGCGTAATCTTTGGCGTTTTCGCTTTTATGAATGCAGTGAGGAATATTCAACCGATCTGCCAACGTTTTATCAGTCGGGCCCACTAGCTAGCCCCGAACGCGTTAGTCACAGCCCCGTTGGACACTGCCTTGTTGGCTGCTGCCCGGTTCTTTCAGACTTCGGAAAGATTCTGGGGGGACTCATGGTTAGTTGAACACAAAAGTTGAATACAAATTCTATCCCATAATTTAGCTAGATTCACGAATCCACGCTGCCTCAAAAACGTGCTCAAGCGTTCTTTCCTCCTCTTTCCTGAGGGCCCCAAGCGTTCAAACCATTCTTTCCCAGCTATTTTTACAGGTAAAAGGCTGCCCGATGGCTATCTCTGCCGCCTCGGGAGCTCGTCTCCGTCTTCCCGGTGGGCTGTTGGCGCAGCAACAACTCCCATCGAGGTACCGCCACCTTTTCGCTGGCGTTCAACGACGGGAGTTTTCTGAGATTCTCGAGGAAGCAGGCAGTGAGTTCCAGACACGGAAGAACTCTGCCCAGCTGGTGAGGGGATCCATCGCGGGAGCGCGGATCAACCCGTCTTATTTCTTGCGATGACGGATTTTTGCACGCATACGACGCTTTTTACGACCAACTTTTCTTCTACCTTTACCGGTTTTCTTCGTACCCACCTAGTTCTGTCTCCGTTTGTTAATTCGTAGCGTTAACACGTTTGTATGCAATGATTCTGTCTTAATTCCGTCCCGACAGGGCCACGTAGCCTACCAAAAGCTCACCCAGTAGCAAGGTGGATAATGGCGTGGTCTGTGCAGGTTCTGGTGAGAAAGTACCCTCATTTGCCCCTTTATCCGGCTTGGAGAGGCCGTGTGCGTGTTTCCAGGCCTGCTGGGTCAAGCTCGATGCAGCCGCCGCAGTGCGACATCAACCTTCCTCTACTGAATTCCCTGTTCAATCTCGCGATGGTATACCGCTAGCGCCGACTCGAAGGTTTCCGCCTTAATCTGGTATTCGGGCTGGGCATCGGTGTGGCGATTGCAGTGATCGACGAGAATTCGATACAGGGCGCGAAAGAGGTGTCGGGGAACACGTAAGGACCGGAAAGCTGCGAGTAATCGTTCTTCGCTGATGTCTGGCCCAAATAATTCTTTGGGCTCTGGATTTCGTCCATCCGCAGAACAGGCGAGCATTCTTGCTCGCGCTAGGTCATAAAGCGATTCACCGGTCCACTGGAACGCAGGAATGACATTCTGTTTGTCCAAGCGAGCTCGCTCGTGAAATTCTCGCGTCTCCCGCTCTACTTCACGGTGCAATTCCTGAGGGAGCATGATTTTGAAACCGATTCCCGGATGTTTGAGTAGTTTATTATCCAAGATCGGCCATGCGAACCGCTGCATTAATTCTGCCTTGCCGCCTGTGAGATGGGGTTCATCCACCCTGTCCATGAGCACAACAATCCCCTCAAAGCCCAATCGCTTAAGGATCAGCTGAAATTTATTGAGCAGTTCATAGCGATCGTCGGTGCGATCAAATCGCGGTAGCGGTTGACTGGCAAGTTCTTTTGCTGGGAACTGTAATAAGATTTTTCTTAAGGAACCTAACTCACGTTTTCCCACTCGCATGTGTCTGCGGATACCGAAAGCGGCGAGTTGACACTTCGCCCAGCGAAGTATCCAGGGTAACGAGCCTATGCAGGTGAGTATGGGAATCAGCCAGAGGAAGTCAGGATTAATTACCTCACTGCCCTCTTCCGTTTCTGTTTTGGCTGAAAGCATCAGCCAACCAGTCAGAAGTATGGAGCCGATACCGGAGGCAATGGCTAAAGCAAGATTCCCTTTTGCTTTTAGATTCCGGTATCGGAGTTTCTGACGCAATCCTTGCCAACGATCTGCCACCGTCGAAGCAGTGGATTGATCATAAGAGTTTGCAAGTAACAGAAGGTCCCGGGCCGAAGAACGGTCGAGTTTCTCTACTGAAGAAGATGAAACAGAATCGGTCGCACCCACTGCTTTGGATCCAAGGATTCGATCAACTAGATCGGTTACGCCAAGACAGAGGATCGCATCCATATGATCCCAGAGACGCCACGCTTCAAGTACTTTCTCAGGTCGTCTGACAATGCGTCGGCTCATTCGATCACAAAAGTGATCGAGAAACGGATTGAAGTCATCGTACCGGATCACGAAAACCCGTTGCTTCGGGTTTTCGTCATTGAACTGATGTAGATGCTGGTCGATCTGAAGCCGGATCGCAGTTTTACCTGAACCCTTCGGACCAAAAATAATGGAAGTCGAAGGCTGCTTCGGATCCCCATAGACTTTGTCCCAAACGGGATGGTACGCGCTACGAATGCAATGTTCTTTGAAGACTTGATCGGTTTGAGCATCTTCCTCCGCGAACGGATTCCGAATGATGCCGTGATGCTCCAAAAAACTATGAAAATTCATGTCGCTACCGCTAACCTATCGTGCATCACTCGTTGATACTTTTGATCATCGAAACGAATGATTTACGATTCGCTTTGACGACTGCAGCGGGACCAATCATTTTGACAAAGTACTTGCGGCCCTCGGGGTGAACAAGGATCGCACCTGCCATCGCATAATTTTCACGGTTGATCACTTTACCACCAGCAAACGGTCCGCCGCCCATTCTTTCAGCAAAGCTGCCATTCACATCCACGATGTAAACTTGCCAATTGCCAAGTTTCATCTCTTCAACTTTTTGGTCCTCTGCCTTCCCACCAGCAAACTGACCCTTCCAGCGTTGGATATTTGCTTTGACATCTCCACCAGCAGCCATGAAGGTAACCCGAGCGGTCTCACCCTCTTTGCCCTCACCCGTTTTTGCTTGAAATTCATGCTCAATGATAGAGCTCTTGGGCGCGACTTTCTTGAAGGAAGCTGGAACTTCTAATGAACCCGCACCAAAGACATTCACTTCGACTACTTTTTCTTCTGCGAAGCTGTTTTGGAAGGTGGTTGCCAATGCGACAATCGCAAGGCAACGGGTGATCGGGTTGAGGAATGATCTTCGTGACATAATGCTTTCCTTTGGGTAATCAATTGTGTTTTGGAAATCTTGTTTGGGAGGCAGAGTGAACTGCGTGTCGATTCATTCTATACCAAGGGTATGAAGTCGATGAGGTCGGAGTCTCCGACTAACGGGGTATTATTTTTTTGAATCAACCCTTTCTCGTGCCACTTTGGCGATCACTCCATTTTTCGATGATTTCACTCCTAGACGGAGTACTCTGCGGTGAATGCCTGGTCGTCTGCCATTTTCCTTTACGCCATACACTCCTTCGTAAGATAATCCAACACTCCGGTTTAGCCGCTCCGTTCTGGGAATCGAGTGGAGGTTTATCTTCTAGGATTCAAGTGTGAGCAATTGTAGGGCTGATAGCGATTGAATGATGGCAATCAGCGATTGGCAACAAAATAGAGCGCTCCGGCAAGTGAGACCGCAACGATAAGGAGGATCACAATCGAAACCGAGCGTCGTAGAGAACGTCCCCGGGCTTGTTTTCCAAGATCGTTCTTGCCGACAACTTTCTGATTCCCAATCGCCGAATCGCCGGTATGTTCTTCACGCAACGCTTTAGAACTCGAAGCCGCTGGGGTATCAAAACCACTAAGTGATAGATCCTCCGCAGCACCGGGTAGCTGGGCGGAAATGTCCGGGAATGATTCGGTTGCAGTTCGCCATTGCGACCAACCATCCCGCCAGACGAGTGAAAAGGCAGCAACGCGGCCTTCTTGAATCCATTGCCCAAAGGTTTGTGTGTTGGCGGGACCGTATTGCCCACCACCTGGTGGTCGCACATACCAGGATGCAGTGGCATCGAATGCTTGAAGAGCTTTCTCAACTTGATTTGGACTTGGAGCCAAGACTTGCGACCCGATCTTCTGAGCAGTGGCTTCGATCGGCGCACCATCTTGTTCCACGGACTCGAGTGTTTGATCTGCGTCTGCTGTTGTGCTCCCAAGTAGCTTTTGGGATTCCGTCGATTCTTGAGCTTTGTCTGCTTCCGATGATCGAGTTGGTT
>JAYYHM010000444.1:0-7727 GCA_036148415.1 Planctomycetota bacterium | reverse complement strand
ACTAGCCTAAAAGACCATGCCAATGATCCCAGACCCTATCTCTACAGCTTGGAAGAGTTTGAGAAGGCGGCGACTCACGACGAAATCTGGAATGCTGCCCAAAGAGAGTTGGTGAAAACTGGCACGCTACACAATTACATGAGAATGTTGTGGGGTAAGAAGATCCTGCATTGGTCACGATCACCTGAAGAAGCGTTAAAAGTTTTGATTCACCTCAATAACAAATATGCCTTGGATGGTCGCGACCCCAACTCATACAGCGGCATCTTCTGGGTTCTAGGCCGATATGACCGAGCTTGGGGCCCCAAGAGACCCGTTTTCGGGAGTGTCCGATATATGACCAGTGAGTCAGCATCAAAAAAGCTGAAAATGAAAGAATACCTAGCCGAGCACTCCCCTCCAGGGAGCTAGACATGCTCAGCTAGCGCGGAGCCCCATCGCGAGCGGAGCATTCAAAAAAATGAGAACCGGCGACCGGGGTTCCTTTTTTTCGCATTACAGGGCACTTGAATCACTGCATTTCCTAGGAATCACTGCGAAAGGCCTTGTCTACAGTGCCAGTCCTCGATAGATTCCCTGATTCCTCTGAGTCGGACGTAAAAGAACGTAAAGTCCGACCAAATGAAACCGATTCCGAATTATCCAAGTCAATCCCGTGGTGGCACAACCTACCTACAGCGCCAAGCCAGGCGAAATAGAGAAACAATGGCACATCGTAGACGCTTCAGACGAAGTTCTAGGACGGCTTGCTAGCGACATCGCCGTTATTCTGATGGGCAAGCATCGCCCAGAATATACGCCACACGTCGACTGCGGTGACTTTGTCGTGGTAGTCAACGCTGAAAAAATCGCGATGACCGGTAAGAAGATGGAATACCGTCATTACACTTGGTACACCGGGTATCCTGGATTGCGATTGGAAAGTTATGGAGATCGACGGGACCGGAAGCCAGAAGATTTGATCTACCACGCGGTCCGTAGAATGCTTCCGAAGAATAAATTGGCTTACCAGATGATCAAGAAATTGAAGATTTATGCTGGTCCAGACCACCCTCACTCGGCACAAGAACCTAAGCCACTAGCTCGCAAGGGCAAGAAAGTGGTTCGCTGAGTCTCCGTCATAAAAATTATTCCCCCATCCACACAGTAGAAACGCAAATCAATGGTCGCTGTCAAAAAGGACAAAATTAGCGGAGATGCACTCGGCACTGGTCGTAGAAAGAGTAGTGTTGCGCGTGTTCGAGTTCGTGCTGGGAGCGGTAATATCACCGTAAACAGCAAGCCACTGTCGGAATATTTCGTCAACGAACAACATCAGAATGCAGTTACCAGCACTCTCGATGCTGTTGAGCACTCCAACTCAGTCGACGTTTTGGTCCGAGTCAACGGTGGTGGAATGACCGGTCAGAGTGGTGCTGTACGCATGGGTCTTGCTCGTGCATTAGTTAGCTACAACGAATCACTTCATGAGTCACTTCGAGACGGTGGATTCCTAACCCGAGATTCACGAATGAAAGAGCGTAAGAAACCAGGTCTTCGAGGTGCTCGACGCGGCGTCCAATTCAGTAAGCGTTAAGCATTGGTTGCATTACTATTCTCCTACGATCATCGGTCTCAATCTCGAGACCACTTGGGGGAACGGGTGAATATTGGTTTCGTTCCGGCCCTGGCACATTGAGAAGCGTCTAGGCCGAAGGCATGCAGACCGGCGCAATGACAGCCTTTGTGGTATGCGAGCGTTACTTGCGGCTTGTTTCGACCGAAATCCATGCGTCAATGGAAAGATAGCTCACCTAGCCACATACAACAGAAATGACGTCGCGCGATACGGTTCATGCCGCAATCGGTTAATAAGCTTTTATTTTTTGAGACAAAGGGTTTTGTTTTGGGTACCAAAGAAGAGGCGTTCGAGGTCGAGGGGACCGTCACCCAAGCTTTGGCAAATACACGTTTCCGGGTTCAACTTGAAACTGGCACGGAAGTCATGGCTCACGTAGCGGGAAGGATGCGAAAGCATTTCATTCGTATCGTGCCTGGCGATAAGGTGCGGGTCGAATTATCACCCTATGACCTCACCAAGGGCCGAATCGTTTATCGAGAGCGATAAACCTTCAACTAAATTAACCGCGGCTCGACGTATTCAGATAAAATCCTCGAAGTCAATTATCTTTTTCAGACCGCTTTAGTTCTTCCGTCGGATAGGATTGGTGGTGGCGTTTCTCCCTAGAAGGGCGGTAACGCAGAGACCAGCCGATTTCCCACCCCAGTAAACTGAACGGGGATAACGGGTGGATTAGTTGTGTATGACTTACCCTAAATCGCAATCTATCTGATCCCGAAACCTAAAATACGCCCTAATAAATCCTATCCACCGAAGCAATCCTTGTCGTATGAATCCAAAACTCACCGACAGATTGACCACTCCAAGGTAACGTTTTCAGCCATTTCGAGGACCCATACTCATGAAAATTGCCGCAAGTTCCTATCGCCGCTTGTTGTACGCAGGAGCAATGCTGTTTGCTTTTGTCGTTCCATCCCAAAGACAGCTCCAAGCTCAAACATCCGATGGAGCCTCTGAAGAGCCCGTTATCGTCGTGACGATGGGTAGCTTAAATAAGCTGATGCAAGACGTTAATTACGTCTCAGGGCTGGCCGGACAGCCGCAAGCAGGCGGTCTCTTTGCCATGATGGCAGGAACATTCACTCAGGGTATTGATACCACTCAGCCTATTGCCATCACGGTGCCTCTGGTTGACGGGATGCCTCAGCCCATGGCCCTCATCCCAACCCCAGATGTGAAGACCGTGTTGAATCGTCTTGAGGCGCAAACCGGTCCGGTTGACGAACTCAATGACGGAACTCTGGTCATTGCGGTCGGTGTGAATACGATCTATATCAAGCAACAAGGTGACTGGGCAATTCTTGCACCAGACCGAGATGTTCTAGATTTAGCTCCAAGTGACCCTGCAAGTATTTTTGGTGATGAAGCTGATCAATATGATATGTCAGTGAAGCTCAAAATGCAGCAAGTGCCTGCACCGATCAGAGGGATGATCACAGCACAGATGCGACAAGGGTTTGAGCAAGCGATGGCACAGCAGAATACTCCGGATGCGGAATCTGCTCGGGAAGTTGCTGAAGCTAGCCTCACTCAGATTGAACAGTTGATTACCGACACCGACGAAATGGAATTCGGCTTCAATGTCGACCAATCGGGTAAGACTGTCGACTTCAAAGCAAGATTTACAGCAGTAGAAGGGACGGACCTGGGCGAGGTCATGGCTTCACAAGAAGCCATTCCATCGAACTTTTCATCGGTGATCCGCCCCGATGCTGCAGCGTTCTATCACTCATCTGCCGCCATTGGGCCAGAGTCGGTTACGCAAGCCAAAGCCAGCCTTCAAACCGCCAAGGATTCTGTAGCAGGTTTGCTCGAAGCTCAGGGAGAATTACCACCGGATCTTCAAGATGAAATAATCAAGTACCTCAATCAGATACTCGATGTGGGAATCGCTTCGGTTAGCGAAGGAAAATCAGATATTGGTGCTATGCTCATGGCGGGAGAGAACAATCTCCAGTTCGCTTTGGGCACTTTCGTGGCAGACGGAAACGAAGTGGCGGGAATCGCAAAAGAGATCGGTGGAAAAGTCGGATCCATCCCCGGAGCTCCAAGATTTTCATTTGATCGTAGTGTTCACAATGATGTGACACTGCACTTAATTGAGATTGACATTCCCGCGTATGAAGAAGAAGCTCAAGCTGTATTCGGTGAGACCTTCGAAATTCACATTGGGACCGGTGAGAAAGCCGTCTATCTCGCTTTTGGCAACGAAAGCGAAAAGTTTCTGATGGACTTTATTGACACTGCGGGAAGTGACTCAAGCTCCAACCGCCCCGTAGGGCAACTACAATTATCCCTTTTGCCGATCCTACAATTCGCGCAAAGCTTCAGCTCGGAGGACATCACAATGGCTATGATTGATTCCCTATCGCGATCCAGCGATTCCGGAAAAATCATGCTGATCCAAGAGAGTATACCAAATGGAGTTGAAGTCCGGTTCAGTATCGGAGAGGGCCTTATGCAGGCTGCCGGTGCCGCTGCACGCCAAGGTCAACTCGAAGCTCAGCGGGATGCCATCCAGAACGGTCAGTTCTGATGCACTCCTGATTCCTTCCTGATGAAAACCAGAAGAGCCACCGAGAACTCATGCTCGGTGGCTTTTTTATGTTACTCGGGTAAGTTTGACCTTGGCCAATGCAACCAAAGCTGTTTCAGCTCTCTAACACCATGACACGATCGCCCAAAACTCTGCTGATTCTTGCGGTAGCCGCACTTCTGATAGTCGGAGCCATCATTACGGCTAAATTCACTCGTAAGCCAAAATCGCAGATCGAAGCCCTGCCTGAGCAGATCGGTGCGCAGATTTCCTCGGATCAGGAAGCACTCACGATGGAGGACCTGATCCGATTAGCAGAGAGCAGCTTGGAGAATATGGCAACTCATCTATTCGACTACACCGCCAGATTTGAAAAGATAGAGGTTGATCTCGAAAAGAACACATCCGAGCTGTCTGAAATGCAACTCAAAGTTCAAACCCGTTTTCGCAACAAAAAGTCGGATAGCCCACGCCGCATCTACATAAAATTCAATCTTCCAGATTCTGTTTCCGGACGTGAAGTGATTTGGAGAGAAGACAAGTACGATGGCAAAATGGCCGTACACGAAATTGGATTCCTGATTGGATTAAAAACTCTCTGGCTTGATCCTTCGGGGATGATTGCGATGCAAGGGCAGCGTCATCCCGTCAGTGAACTTGGTATCGTAAAACTGACGGAGCAACTGATCAGCCGCGGAAAAAAAGATCTTAAGAACCCGAGCATCAAGATCCATTCACGTCAAGGTTATGAGTTCGATGGCCAGGAAGCACGAATGATCACAGTCATTCGTGATCAACCTCCATCGGAGCCAGATGATTTTCAAAAAGCGGAGATCATCATGGACTTACAGAGAAATCTCGTTTTATCTTTTAGGAGTTATGTCAAAGTAGAGAGTGAAGAGAACAGCTATCAGCTCACTGAGTCCTATTCCTATTTTGACTTACGAACCAACGAGCAGCTAACGGAATCAGATTTTGATATTGCAAACGAGGAATACCAGTTTCCTTGAATATCTAGAGCCGATCTCTTTACAACCACTGCTCTCCACTCTTCCTAAACTTGGTATGCTGATGCACCTGTTTGGATTGAAAAGGTAAAGATGCGTTCAGCTGGACAGCATCCCAAATTCTCAACATATCCTCGAGAAGGTTTTTACAGATATGAACTCCATTGGACCGATGATTGCTGCATCCGCCAAACTGGGACTGAGTTATGCAGAAAGACTATTAAAAGATGTAAAACCTGAACATTTTGGTGCATTTGCGAGATGTTCGGGTGCCACAGTCGAATCTAACCATCCAGCCTTCATCTATGGTCACCTAAGCTTATACGCACCAAAGATCATAAGTGAGCTTGGTGGTAATTTAGGTGCGCTGGTACCCAGTGACACATTCAATCAGCTTTTCTCTAAGGACGCCAAGTGCATCGACGATACGGAGGGAAGTATCTACCCATCGATGGATGAAATCCTGACAGCCTTTCGTCAAGGTCATGAAGCTGCAGTAAAAGAACTTGAGCAAGCAGAGGATTCCACGTTTCTGAAAGACAATCCAAATGATGGTATGCGGAAATTATTTCCCACCCTCGGAGCAATGCACGCTTTCTATGTGGGCGGACACCTGATGCTACATATGGGGCAAATGAGTGCATGGCGACGAGTGCAGGGCTTGGGAGCTGCGTAAGTTTATTCACAGGACTTACCAAACTCCATTACTTGAGAACCCCCACCACGTCACAACAGGGGGCGGCGAACCCTGTGCTCATTTCCTTTTTTCTTCAACCGACACCCAAGCTTTGGTTATCAACGATCGACATGGATTTCTTCTTAACCGCAAAAATACGACGGCTACTCATCCTTTGTGCGATTTTCATCGCCTTTGCACCGAGTAGTAAAGCGAATGAGAAACCGAATATCATCTTCATTATGTCAGATGATCATACAGCTCAAGCTGTTGGTGCTTATGCCACGCTCCTCAAGTCGATCAACCCAACCCCAAACATCGATCGGCTAGCACGCGAGGGGATCTGTTTCGATAATGCGTTCTGTACGAATGGGATCTGCACACCATCTCGCGCTTGCATCATCACTGGTCAGTACAATCACAACAATGGTGTCTTCGACTTAGGGGGTCGGATCGAAACTAGCAATCAAACTTTACCAAAGCTCATGCGTGAGGCCGGCTACCAGACAGCGATGATTGGGAAATGGCATCTAAAAGCTGAGCCCAATTTTGATTACTATAAAGTTCTTCCTGGACAAGGCAGCTACTTTGACACTGTCTTTCGAATTCAAGGGTCTAAACCATGGCCCAAAAATACGGTCCAGTACACGGGATCGCATTCATCAGATGTCATTACGGACGCTACTCTGGATTGGTTGAAAACAGAACGCAATGAGAACCAACCTTTCTTTCTTTGCCATCAATACAAAGCTCCGCACGATTTCTTCGAGAATCATCCTCGATATGATGACTACTTGGCAGAAGTGGAAATACCGGAGCCTGATTCGCTCTGGCACAAATCCGACACTTGGGGTTCCTTAGCAACACGTGGCTTCGAAGACGAACTCACAGCTCATATTGGCACATCGATTGGTAGGCGCAATCCTCGAAGATCTTATGCGGTAGATCTTCCGAAGCATTTTCCCGACGAGTTCAAGTGGGATGCCAATGACTCGAATCTATCTGACGCAGAAATCAAACACCTTTCTTACCAGGCATATCTCAAGAAATATCTCCGTTGCGTCAAAGGTGTTGATGATAATTTAAAGCGTCTGTTCGATTACCTGATCGCAGAGAAGTTGTTTGACAACACCTTAATCATTTACACGGGTGATCAAGGATTTTGGCTCGGTGAAAAAGATTACCAAGACAAACGCTGGGCTTATGATCCTTCTCAAAGGATGCCACTCATTCTGCGATACCCCAAGAAAATCCCAGCAGGCAGACGTTCAGACGCCCTAGTGGAAAATGTGGACTTCCCAGCTCTGATACTCGATTATGCTGGGGTTAAGCCACCAGCATCCATGCAAGGCGACTCATTTCGAAAAATGTGTGAAGGGGAAGATGAACCGGAAGAATGGAAGAAGGCTGTTTACTACCGATACTGGATGCATATGGCGCACCATGATAATCCTGGAGAAATGGCGATTCGAACCAAGACCCACAAACTGATTTACTTCTATGGATGTGACTATCAGGGTCAAAATCAAACTCCACCGGCATGGGAACTCTACGATCTTTCTGCAGACCCAGAAGAGCTTAATAATCTTTACGGGAGACCTGAACACGCAACCCTACAAGAGGATTTGAAGACAAAGCTCAAAGCACTACGTCTCAAGATTGGAGATGATGGAACTCATCACCCGGCATGTGAAAAGGTGGTCCAAGAATTCTGGGATTACAGCGAGGCAGACCGGATAAAGGCAATTAACATCTCGACCAATTTTCGAAAGCGTAGAGAAACCGAATTAACGAAATAATTTTCTCCAAGTTTCATTCAGTCGGAATAATCCAAACTTTAGCGAATGCACTTCGATACGAAGATCTGAAAAATTGACCTTTAGGTTT
>JAYYHM010000443.1:0-3263 GCA_036148415.1 Planctomycetota bacterium | reverse complement strand
ACCAACATTTTCAATGCTGGATTCTGATGAAATGGAGTTGTCCTCGTGAATCTCATCTGTCCCATCTGAAGAGGAATTACCTTCCGTTTGATGATTGGCTCGCTGTGGGGTTGTGTAGCTTGGCTGAGAGAGACTTCTTCCTGTCCCTCGCAATGACTTCTGATCGACAGACTCATCCGATAAAAGCTCTGAACCCATTGAAGTACTTTTTGGAGCATATGCGGAGCGTTGGTAAGGCTCTAGGAATCCAGACTCGTCAGAGCGATCTTCATAACGGCTGGTTGGTGTGGGTTGAAATTTTGTATTGTCAACATAGTCATCACGTAACTGTTTATAACCCTGTGCACGGCTGGATCTTGACATCGCTGCTGCGGAGAGGGTAGGTAGGTTAACTCTTTGTACGCTGCGATTAGCCATCGGATCTTTGGCTAGATTTCTACCCGCTTTCGCAGGATATATTTTTCTCTGCCGGCTAATCGCCTCCGCAATTGCCACTTCCACCCGTTCAAAAAGTTGTGGATCTTTGTTGGGAAATGCGATTGCTTTCTCGCTCTCGATCAGTTCATAGCCAAACTGATCATCCCAAGTTTGCATTGCCTTCCGAGCTGCCGCGTAAGTTTCGATCCCGTCGGGTCGAACCACTAATAATGGATAGGGAGCTATCTCATCTCCATAGACCTGCAGCCCATGAATGCGTATCGTTCGTAGAGCAGCGTCGAGCGGGTTTGCGTACTCTGCTGAGTCTCGGAGTTGATCGAGCGTGATCTTGGACCCCTCTGGCCAAATGACCAGCCCGTCACTTGTGCATTCCAAATAAATGGCTCGACGATTTGTCCCGTTGGGTCCCTCGTGAGGAATAATCACCACTTTCGGGTCAGTTTCGAGAACTTCTTCTTCCAGTTCCTTTTTCAGGATTGTCAGTTCGTTAGTTCGTGACTTCAGTTCGTCAAGCTCCTCTTGACTGACCACGATGTTTTGAGATTCCGTTGTTGCAATTTCGACTTCTTGACGGAGCTGTTCGATTTTTTCTCGGAGACGGCGAATATGGTTTTCGAGATGGGTTTGTTGCTCTCGCTGTTTTTCTAGATCGAGTGTTTGTGATTCTCTGATCTTAATTAAGGCATTAAGCTTGAATGTCTCTTCTCTGAGCAGCTGTTCAACCTGCTTTGAACTTAGCCCAGGATTGTGACTTGATTTTTTGGCAGAGGATGTCTCAGCCGAGGCGTTTGCGGTCGCGTTTTGGGCTACCAATGCAAGTAGCAAGATTAACGTCCCTAGCGTGCATACCAAGACTGCAAGGAAGGGAAAGAGAGTCGGTGATAATCCACGATTCCGCCTGCTCATGCTGCTGGTCTCTTTACCTGCCCTCTTTTTGTATCCTCACCTAATTTGCCGGACAAATGGTCAACAGTTCTTGCGAGATAACGCATGGCATCGGTCAGATTTCCGGTGAGTTCACCCGAGATCTGTTCTTGGACTTGTTTATTCGTGGAGTGTATTTGACGAAGATTGGCGTCCAGTGACTTTTGGAGTGTAAGCAGTGAATGAGTTTGCTCTTGCACCATTCGTATTCTCTTCGCCTGAAAAACCCCATTCACATCTAGGTGATCCGGTTCTGAGGATTTCGATGCAGAAATCCAGGCTGCCTGCAAATCCTGTAGCTTTTTGAGTGTTGTTTCAACAGCTTGATGATTCTGAGTGGATATATGATCCAATGTTTCCCCAATGCGTTCTGCATACCTCTGATGTGAATGGTCAAAGGATCGTTGGGTGTCTTCATTAAGTTTGGTCAGATTCTTGTTTAATAGATCAGCATGTTGCTGAAGCCCTTCATTGAAAAGGAGAATGGCGGAAGCTGATCGTTCCGAGTTCTTATCGATTGCGGGAGAAAGTACTTGGTCGATGGCTTTGCTAATTTGCTCGGCGTGACTTTCCTGTGATTGACGCCAATGGTTCTGAGCCTCAAAAATGGTCTCACGCCAAAGATTTGCTTGCTGATTCATCGATTCGGCTATTGCAGCTTGGATACCACTTAACAGAGGAGCTATGAGTTGAGTTGGATCATCCCCGTCTCGATCAGCAGGCAAGTTGGAAGAAACAAGATTGCTAACTCGGAAATCAATGGTTGCAAGGAATTGCTGTTCACTACGCTCAATCGGGAATTGGAGAAAGATTGCAAGTACGGATAATACGAGGCCAACAGCGGTCGTGTCGAACGCTACATAAAGCCCACTCTTTAGATTCTCCACTGCCGCGTTACCGTTTGAGAAGTCTAGTCCGCCCAATGTTTGTGTGATTCCGATTACGGTTCCTAAGAAACCCAGCATTGGAATGGCCCAACTTATGATTCTTACTAGACCATAGGAATCGTGAGCAGCATCTGCGTCTCGATTGGATATCTCCCTCAAGTCATCAGCGAGTAGTTTGGAAGAACCGCGTTGTGATTGTCGGTGGACAATTTCCTTAAGCCGTTTGACAAAATGATTTCCATCCAAAGATCGAGGTAGCTGATCCAGAGATGTCGTCCAATGAGATGCAACCTGTTGTAGATTATTCTCTGCATGCCAGATTTCAGCGGGAGTAGATCCTGAATGATTTGGTGTTAAGTCCTCATCTCGTAGAGTTTCGCATTGTCTCTTCTGACCGGATAACCAAAGCCATTTCAATGTGAGGATCGCGAAAGCAAACCAGAAGAGAATCGTGGCTGTCATCGCAATGGGGTGTCCCAAAAAATAGCGATTCAGCGCAGAGTTTTCTGGTGACCGGCTCGCAAGAATCAGAAAGCAACTCGAAAGGATCGTTCCCAACACTGCAGATTGAAAAAAAGAGGTTGCTTCGTAGGCGTTGTTTCGACGCGCCAGTTGTGGCCCTTTGGGTCCGTCGTGATAGTCTCGTGGGTCTGTCTTGATACTTTTCCCTTTTTCGACGGAGTCAGACACGTTGAAGCCCTTTTAGGTTCAGTGAGCAGAAGCAGCATGCTTTGGTATCGCTGTAGGATGCGCAAAACCGCTCGCGGTATGTTTTTCGCATAGCCGTACTTTGTCCCTATCGGTCTATCTGCCTGAATAATCCATCCAATCGTCATGTTTTGCCATCGTTCTGTCCCAAACATGGGCTGTTTCGGGAAAATGTCACCAAAATGACTACACGCGATCAAGGGTGATCACCGTAAGCAGTTCTTCTCTTGCGACGAAGGCTTCTGGAGTCGTAGTATCCGAGGTGCATCGTTGTTGGAGAGTCCCATTTTGCAACGAGCTGCGGGT
>JAYYHM010000442.1:0-7279 GCA_036148415.1 Planctomycetota bacterium | reverse complement strand
ATCAGGAAAAAGAAAACGGATTGGCGTGGTTCAAAGTGATGCCCTGATGATGGGTGGATACGTCATGAATCAAAACGGTAATCGAGTAGCGATCCCACGACATGTTCTCGTTGAGGAACTTGCTCGACAATATGAAGTCGAGCCAGTGGATCTGTCGGGCCCGGTGGCCCCTGGCGCTTACGATGCACTCCTTGTCGTCCAACCTTCTTCCCTCGAACCCGCTCGGTTTCAAAGACTCGTCGAAGTCGTCCAAACCGGTGTTCCTGCCGCGATCTTTGAAGACCCAGTTCCACAAACACCATATATTCTGGGAACGGCCACACCCAAAATGATCCCCACCGCGCAGGGTATGTCCCAAGGAGCGATGGCCAAAGCAGATATTCGCGATCTCTGGGATGTTCTTGAACTGGATGTCCCGGGGAAAGCCGCCTTACAAGGAGTTTATGAACCTGACCTCGTCTGGCAATTCTACAACCCCTACCCCACGCTACAGGAGGAGGGCCTCAATCAGCTCGCAATCTTTATCGACGAGGACGCCCCCGGAGTCGATGAAGGAAAAGCACTGAACTCTGAAAGCATGATTACGTCGGGGATGAACGAGGTGTTAACTCTTTACACCGGAGCAGTCCGTGGTAAAGAGGAAAGTGATCTTCAACATACACCGCTGTTAACGACTGGTGATCAAAGCGGGCTCATTTCATTGTCGACCTTAGTGGATATATCGCGCGGCCGAAAGCAGCTCAACCAAGCACTCAGCCCTGAATCGCAAGTGCCCTACTTGTCTGTTGCAGTAGCCATTGAAGGAAAGTCGGGTTCCAAGACACCGGCAGCTGCTACATCGACGACAGCCGACGAACCAGACGAAAGTGCTGATGTTAATTCTGCAAAATCCGTCAGCGAGGCAGCGGATCTACGGGCCGTCTACGTCGCAGACACTGACTTAATGCTACCGGAGTTCTCCGCGATTCGTGCTGACCCAGATTCCCTCACCGAAGTCAAATATCAATTTCAGAATGTCACCTTCATCTTGAACTGCGTCGACTGGGTTGCTGGAGAGACCGACTTCATTGAGATCCGCAAGCATCAACCCATCTTCGCAAGCTTGACCATGATTGATGCGGTCAAGCAAGAAGCGATCGCTCAAGTGCGCCAACAAAGCAACCGGTTCCAACAGGAATTCGAATTCGCAGACCGCGAGGCACAAGAGTCCCAGGACCGTCGTCTACAGAAACTTCGAGAAGAGATTGAAAAACTGCAACGTGATCGGGTGGACGACCAAGCAGAACTGCAGGCGAAGCAGCAGAAGTTCCAAACTCAACAAGCTCTGGAACAAAGAAAGCTCGAAGTCAAACGGACCAAAATGGCGAGGGAACGAAATTTGAAGATCCGTGAAATCGAGCGGAAGGCTGCAGAGCAAGTTACGAAAATCCAGAACCAAGTCAAAGTATCAGCGGTTGCAGTTCCCTGCATCCCGCCACTGGTCGTTGGAATTATTGTATTCGCGTCCCGACGACTTCGGGAACGAGAAAGCATCAGTTCAAGTCGACTCAAATAAATTCAGAAGAGAGAACCGAAAAAGTGACTGAAGGAACAAAAACCGCCAGCTTTTGGGGTGTCGCCTTGATTGCGATTGCCGTGGCAGCTTTGGCAGCCTGGCCTCGCAACGTGGTAGAGCCCCAAGCAAGTCTTGTGGGTCAACCTCTTTTTGAGGAGTTCACCAATCCGCTGGTCGCAGCAAGTCTCGAGATCATTACTTTTGATGAGGATCAGGGTAGGCCAGCTAAGTTCGAGGTTGGCAAGCAGAGTGGAAGTGAACTTTGGACAATCAAATCGAGGGGAGGTTATCCCGCGGACGCTTTTGAGCAGATGCAAAAAGCTGCAACCGCTCTGGTCGGACTTAAAATCCTCGATGTCCAGACACGAAACGCTGAAGCACATGATGACCTCGGCGTCGTCGAGCCTAATTTGGAAAAACTTCAAACCGGAGATGTAGGTGTCGGGCGTCTAGTAGCTTTCCGAGATGAAGCCAACAACCGACTTGCCTCCCTTGTGATCGGTGATCCGGTCAAAGATGATCCGAGCAAGCGGTATGTTAGGATCCCAGGCCAAGACCCCGTCTACGTTGTCAAACTCGACGAGTCTGACCTGACTTCGAATTTCCGAAGCTGGATTGAGGATGACCTCCTTCGCCTCAGCAGCATCGAAATCAAGAAAGTTTCCATTGACGATTACTTGTCCACCCCCGGTGCGACGCAAATGAAGCGGACACGAAGCTACGCCGCACAAGTTGAAAAGTCTATCACCGACTGGACAATCCAAAGCCTTCTCGAATACGACCCGAACGACGAACTGATCGAACCGACGGTTGTGGAACTTACTGAAGCGGATCGACCTAATCGAGCAAAACTGGACCTGCTTGCTAATGCATTAGACGACTTAACGATTGTAGATGTCATCCGAAAACCTGAGGGCCTCAGAATTGACGTTAACAATAACGCCGATTTAAGGGGGAACCGCAACGCCATGGCCTCACTCGGACAGCGAGGCTTTTTCCCACAAGAAAACACCGATGGTTCGGTGGAGATTTATTCGGCCAATGGCGAGCTACTCGTAACGCTTGAGGACGGTGTTCAATATAAACTTCGCTTCGGCAATATCGCTGGAATCAGTCCCACAGAGAGTGAATCCGAAGAAGTGGAGACCGGTGTGAATCGCTATCTACTCGTGACTACCCAAGTGGATGAATCCCAATTCCCGGTCCCGGCAATGCGTCCAATACCCAATTCCGTGGAGGAGCTGCAAGCAAGTCTGGCACAGGAAAACACTTCGGAAAATACGGAAGAAAAAGCCGCAGACCCAGACCAAGAACTCACAGAAGAGGAGTGGCGAGAACGCTTGGAAGCGGAGCAGGAAATCATCACCAAAGAGAATCGCCGCAAGATGGATGAAAGAAAGAACCTCTTGGCGGAAGCGAAACGGCGAGCGGATGAACTCAACCAACGATTCACCGATTGGTACTATGTTATTCCAGAACAGACTTATTCCATGCTGAGAATCAAGCGAGACCAGATTCTAGCCAATCCAAGTGGCTCAGGACCGGTTCCACCGCTCGCACCCTCAGCCCCTGGAAGCAGTCTACCGCCATTGCAATTGCCACAATTCTGAGTCACTTGACCTATCTCTAACAGAATAACAAAACCGATTCGGCCTAAATAACTCAACAGCGGCAAGAGTCAGTAAGCCAAGGGGTCTCGTGAATTCATTGTGAACCTGTAAACTACGCTGAGCTTGTATGTGTGGTGAAAGTCACAATCTCCTTTCGGTTCTTATAATGGATCGGAGGAGTTACCACCACGGAGGCGGAGCCACCATGGTTGTAGTCTATCCGTGAGCAGGCTAATTGAGGCAAAAGATCAGTTGAAAATAAAGCATGTCAAGCGAACAAGACATTTACGAAGAGCACGTTCTTGATCACTACGAGGATCCATACCATCGCGGTGACCTCGAGCGCGCGACTCATGCCCACCAAGCAGATAATCCCCTCTGCGGCGATAGTATCCACATTGATCTCAAAATCGGTAGCGACGAAAAGATCATCGAGGCGTGGTTCAGCGGGGATGGATGTGTAATCAGTCAAGCATCAGCCTCCATGTTGATGGAAACGGTTGAAGGTAAAACACTCGATGAAATTCGAGCGTTCTCCGCGGAGGAAATGCTCGCTCTCTTTGGTCCGAAACTTACTCCAAACCGGCAAAAATGTTGCTTACTATCGTGGCGTGTGCTGCAGAGCGCGATCCACGCCCCGGTAGATGATCTGCCTGCCGATGACGATGACACCCCAGATGTTCACTTTGGTGGACCCAGTCTAGGTGAAGAATCGTGATCTGCTGAGTCAGCTAGTAATGAATAGTCGGCGAAAGGCACCCATGCCTATCCATCCGATCAGGCGATAGTCGAAACGAGCAGTGATTTGAATAAACCTTGTCCGTTTAACGAATTAGAAATTGACGGGATCCGCCAACAGTTCCCGATCCTGAACCGATCCACGTCTAGCGGTGTGCCGCTAGCTTTCTTGGATAATGCAGCAAGTACGCAGCGACCCGTTTCTGTGATCGAAGCAATGGAAGATTGCTACAGCCGCTACTACGCAAATGTGCATCGCGGCATCCATACACTGAGCGAGGAATCCACGGAAGCCTTCGAACAGTCGCGACAGATCATTGCTCAGTACATTAACGCAGCCGATACCAAGGAAATCATATTTACGTCTGGCGCAACTTCATCGATTAATCTCGTTGCGCGAACGTGGGGCGATCAAAACATCGGTGCGGAGGATGTAATTCTCACCACCATTGCAGAGCATCACGCGAACATCGTCCCCTGGCAACAACTCGCAGGACGCACTGGCTGCAAGATCATTTTCATACCGATCAACGCGGATTACACATTTGACGATCAAGTCGTCATCGAACATCTGGATCGCTACCAGCCGAAGCTCTTTGCCTTCACAGCTGCTAGCAATGTTCTGGGCACCAAAACACCCGTCAAACGATGGGTAGAGCGGTGCGGTGAACGGGGTATCAAAACCTTGATCGATGCATCCCAGTTAGCGCCGCACGAGCCTCTAGACACCCAGTCGCTCGGCGCAGACTTTCTGGTCTTTGGCGGACATAAAATGTGCGGCCCAACGGGAATCGGTATCCTCCATGGCAAACGTGATTTGCTAGAAGAGATGCCCGCTTTCTTGGGCGGCGGGGGCATGATTAGCCGAGTCACCACTACGGGCTTCAAGTCAGCAGAATTGCCGGATAAGTTTGAAGCCGGGACCCCACCAATCGCTGAGGCGATTGGCTTAGCTGCGGCAGCTAAATTTCTAAATGCCCTCGATCGGGAGCGTATCTCGAAGCACGAAAATCACCTGTGCCAAATTGCCGATGAAGGCCTTCGCGCCATGCCTGGAGTTGAGGTCATCGGACCGACTCATGATCAAAAAGGGGGAATCGTTAGCTTTAGCATTCGAGGAGTGCATGCTCACGATATAGCTCATGAACTCGATCAGCATGGGATCGCCGTACGAGCAGGGCATCACTGCACCATGCCGCTCCATCACTACTTAAAGAAAACTTCCACGACTCGAGCAAGTTTCTATCTCTACAACCAGGTCGAAGAAGTTGCCAGATTTCTTGAAGCTGTCGAGAAGGTCCAAAAAAGGTTTTCGCCAACCGGGCGTCGACGGAGAAAACGAAACCCAGAGTAGGGGTCACCGTGGGCAGAGACTAAAGATAGGGGGCTTAGAGGATTTGCAGAACTCGAAAGCCGACCTATCAAGTACAAACTGAAAGTCAGTGATGCTCCCTGATGCCCCTCGGTCGTCAGTTTCATCTTGATGAAAAATGCCTCAACGAGGTATACCTTGAGCCTGCAAAGGAAGCTCTCGGATTTGATCAAGGGATGTCGGAACATGTCTATTGTTTTGGGTGAACTCACACAGCTCATCAAAGGCCAGCTCATTGGCGATCCCAACCTCATTTGCCTCGGCGCCAACCCTCCCGAAGACGCGATGGCTGGTGAAATTACGATGCTGGATTCCCCCAGTCGAGCCGACCTCATCCGGGCATCTAACGCGATTGCGGTCATCACCAGCGAACCTCTTGATGACCCAAGCATTGCACAAATTATCGTCCCCGAACCGCATGTAGCATTTTCCGCTGCTGTTCAGTACTTCCGTCCGACGATCCAGAATCAGACATTGGGGAATGGAATCTCGGAGACCGCTCAGATCAGCGATTCCGCTGAGATTCATCCCACCGCAATCATTGGGGATGGCGTAGAAATTGGGGAACGCACGCGGATCTTCCCCGGGGTGGTGATTATGCCCGCGTCAGTTATTGGCGACGACTGCACGATCTATCCCAACGTCACCTTGTACGAGTACACCCAGATCCGAGACCGGGTTGTGATCCATGCCGGTTCTACTTTGGGCGCCAATGGCTTTGGATATCGGCAACAACAAGGAAAACATATACCCGCAGCTCAACTGGGCTACGTCAAGATTGAGAGCGACGTTGAACTGGGCGCCTCGGTCACGATCGATCGAGGCAGTTATGGCGCTACCACGATCGGTGAAGGCACTAAGATCGACAACCAAGTCATGATTGCTCACAACTGTAAGATTGGCCGTCATAATCTGATTTGCAGCCAAGTCGGGATCGCTGGCAGTAGCAAAACCGGTGATTACGTTGTCTTGGCAGGTCAGGTTGGACTCAAAGATCACATCAGCCTGGGAGATCACACCATCGTGGGGGCACAAGCGGGAGTCATGGACGACTGTGAGGGTAATGAAGTCTACTTGGGTTCGCCTGCTACCCCTCAAAGGGAACAGATGCAAATCATGGCGGTAGAGCGTCGACTCCCAGAGATGAGGAAAGAAATCAAAACACTCAAACGCGAAATTGAACGCATGAAGGTTCAACTCCAAAAGGATTCTTCTAGCTCCAGTGTTCCGAAAGAAAATCAAAAAGTTGCATGAGCAGCAAACTGGTCAAAAAACATCCTAAGCAGTGATTGCGTTAAGACGATGAATGCCTGCAACGCCAACCTCAACCCACTCCCAAATCCTCCGACTGGCCTGATTGCTGGCTGGGGGCGTTTCCCTGTCCAAGTCGCTCAAAAACTAAAAGACCAAGGACGCCCAGTCGTCGCGGTTGCGATTACCGGACACGCGAGCCAGGAATTGGATTCGATTTGTGATGAAGTACTTTGGGCAGGCGTCGGGAAACTCGGTAAGCATTTGAGATTCTTTCAAAGATCTGGTGTCAAGCAGATCACCATGGCAGGGAAATTATTCAAAGCGGAATTACTCTATCAAGGTTCCGTCTGGTTTCGACACTTCCCTGATTTAACTTGCATCCGAACGCTGGGCCCGTGCCTCCTGGGAAACAAACGAGATGCAAGGGACGACCAACTCCTACTTGCGATCACGTCAGCCTACCGTCGCCAAGGCATGGAGATCTTTCCAGCCACCGACATTGCTCCTGAGCTTTTGGTACAAGAAGGCCATCTTGCCGGCCCTCAACCGACAAAGCAGGGACAACAAGACACGCTATTCGGCTGGGAAATTGCTAAACAGATGGGCGGCTTGGATATCGGACAAGCAGTCACCATTAAGGATGGCATCGTCATCGCCGTGGAAGCGATTGAAGGAACCGATGCATGCATCGCCCGTACCGGTGAGCTATGTAAACGCGGCGGATGGACACTGGTGAAAGTTAGCAAACCC
>JAYYHM010000441.1:0-4835 GCA_036148415.1 Planctomycetota bacterium | reverse complement strand
ATAATGGTCGGCTTCCCTTGAAATGTCGCTGTGGTCAGTTCTTTATCTTTTGCATCAGTCGCTTTCCATGTAGGACACGCGTAAGGTTCCCAGCGGAAGGGCCCGAGCTCTTGGAGGGAAGGACGTTGTCCGAGGTCCTTGGCATTTTCAACAGGATTTCGCCAATCCACTGGTGCTTCGACCGCTAGAGCAAGGGGTTTTAAAGCGCACAAGTATGGTGTTTCCAGATCAGCATGAGCAGCAACGGTTCTTAGTTTTGCGAACAGTTCCTTTGCCTCCTCCTCCTGCTCATGGTTCCAGAGTAGATCAATAAGTGTTGCCAACGGTCTGACCTGCGCGGGATCATTCTCGTACTGCTTTTTTGCGATTTCGATTGCTTGGTCTGGATCACCAGCAAGAGCATACCAGCGTGACTTGAGTATCGTTTCAAGTCGTGCTTTCTTCTCTGACTCTTTGAAAGACTCCAGGTTTCCCTCTTTGGCAGCGATAGCACATTGGATGCGGGCAATCGCGGGTTCGAGGGCACGCTTTTTCTTCTCGAGATCTTCTATCTTATTTTTATCTTCTTCTGTGTTTTCATCCTCGTCAGTAGTCTCTGATGATCCATTTCCTTTGTCTTCGATGTTCGCTTCTTTCTGCTTTTTCTCCTCATCTTCCTTTTCTTTTTTTGCTTTTTCTATCTGCTTGGATAGCGATTCTTGTTTGCTGAGTAATGTTTTGTGAATGATATCACCACTCTCTTTTTGTCCTAGCATGTAGTTGGCCACCGCGATCCATGTTAAGCGTTCTTGATCCAACTCATCATTTCCCGTCTCATTAAAAAAAGGACCCTCGGATTCATCAATCAAGCTTTTCCATAAACCGTATTCGGTAAGGATTTGTACCAGACGTTGCCGACCATATTTCTGACTCCCCCGTTTCTCCAAACTGTTGTACTTGGGGTGTTGTGGAAGAGAGATAAGATTACGAGCTTGTTCCAGTGCTTCGCTTACCCGTCCCACGAAGATCAGGTTGCGTATTAACCACTCATTATTATGAGAGAAGTTATGAATCTGATCCGGCATCAAGCGAGTGCGAATCATGTGTGCGTGATCCACTCGAGCCGATGCCTCTTGCTGCCAGGCTGCATCCTGATAGCGTTTGAGGCCGGAGTAGATATGTCCAGGCATATGCCACATGTGCGCAATGCCCGGACTCGCAGGACCACATTGAGCTGCTGCAGTCAGAGCATTTTCGGGTCGACTGCGATCCCATAGATGGATGCGGTAGTGATGAGCTGGGTGAGCTGGATTTTTGGCGAAGATCTCGTTCAGAAGAGCGTCAACCGCGTAGCGGCTCGTGATTTTGACTCCGTATCCGTTAGCCATCCACATCTGTACGACAATCAGCGCCTTGGCTTCAATATCTTCAGGATACTGATCGAGTATCTTCTCCATCGCGCTGAGGTATCGCTCCGCACGCTGCTTTTTTTCTTCCTTCTCGTCGTTGTCCTTGTCGTTTTCGTTAGGCTTCTTAGGTATTAATTGATCTAAGGCTTTAATGTATAGCTGCTCTCGCTCATCAGCTCCCTCGTCTAGCCGACTGAGCGCTTCATCGAGGAATCCTCTGGCTCGCGTGGCATTGTTCTGATTAGCCATGGCCATACCCCAGTAAGCGATAGCTAAATTGGGATCAAGCTTGGATGCTTGCCTGAAAGATCTCTCGGACTCCAGATACCAAAACCCGTGCAATTGAAGAATTCCCTGTTCAATGAAACGTTGGGCATTCTCGTTGTCAGTCGAAGTGGGAAAGGTGATGGATCCCATTTCAGGCATTAAAACTGCTGCCTGACGCGGACCTTCGTTAAAGGCTTCGCCGTGATAGCTATGACCTGCTAAAAGATCCTCCTTCGTCTCTGTAGACTGCTCGGTTGGTTCCTCTTTATCTTCAGCCAATATGGGTTGAGGGAAAAAAGTAATACAGAAGATCAGAAAGTAGGTTGATAGGGAGGCATTCATAACTGAGGTGACTGCAGACCGTGGAACTGACAGGAGTAATACGATTGTAGTTGTAAATGGTCCCTTTATCGCCCCCTTTACCGGAGGAGTTTGGAAACGTTGCAGATTCGGTCTTTTTGTGCTTCCCACCGATTGGACATGGAATCTTTGCGGTGATTTAGCATCCAGAGGATTCCAAGGGAACGAAGCCTAGATTTAGGGAACCATTCGATCCGGTCGGACTGAAATCACTTTGACATCACCGTTCATCATCAGGCCGAATTCTCTCGCGTAAGTGGCTGCAATTCCCCGTCGGGGGAAATGTGTTGCGTATTGCGAGGATGTCCACTGTCCCGTGCCAATCTGAAGAAATCTTCGACGTTTTACGATTTGACGATCTGAGATTTTCTCCAATCGGTGGGGCCCCTCAATGAGCCATACCTTTTCCAGTTGAATGGAGTTGGATTCTTGATTTCGCGCTGAATTTTTTTGAGAATTTGGTCCGCAATTGGCGACTGGGTACGGAACGATGTATTTGTCGGTAGAAAAGGATTGGAGTTTCATTTGCCTTTGGAGGGCATCAGTGCTTGCATTTCGGGCTACCTGACCAACGGATGAATCGTTCATAAATTCCCTTTTACTATTAGAGGTTCGAGCTTCCTGATAGTTTGGAGATGGGCTGTGACACGTTAGGTCACCGGGTGGAAAATTCGCTTTTGAAACAAAATTTCGGTAACGTGTTCAAGCGATACACCTTTGGGTGACCGTGCAATATCATCTTTGTCGCTTCTGGAAGATATGGGGTTTTATCAAGTGTTTTCAAAGCAACCGCGTTGTCAGGTTGTCCCTCTGCCTGATCAGCAGGTCTCCTTCGTGATCGATGGTGATGAACGATTACGTTGGCATGCGTCAGATCGAAGTCCTCGACCCTTCTTTTTCCCTTTTCTGGGTCCCTCTGGAATACCTTTGACGCGTATGGGGCATCCCGGAGCTCCAAATCACGATCACCATCGATCCATCTGGTTCGCACATCATCGCGTTCTTGGAATCGATTTCTGGTCCGATCAGAGTTCGGCAGTGATTCGTCAAGTGCAATGGAAAGCTTATGAGGATGGCGAAAGCGAGGGCCGCATGGCGGTTGATTTGGCTTGGTACGATGGTCATGATCCCCAACCCTTGATTCTTCAAGAACTCATCGTGGAGGTCCGCCCGGGGATCGAGCATGAATGTTTCTTGGAGATACAGACTTCGCTTAAGAGTATCTCTCAGGAACTTGAATTGGGTGTCACTAACTTTGGGCTCCTCGCCGTTCGCGTTGCAAAATCGATTTCGGCTGTGTTTGGATCCGGTCAACTAACCGGACCTGGTGGTATTCAAGGGGAGCCGAAATTATTCGGCCAGTCCATGGCATGGGTCGATTACAGCGGTAAGGTGGATACCGGAGTCATCGAGGGAATCACTTACTATGACCATCCAGATAATTCGACATTTCCCAGTAAGTGGCACGTTCGCGATGATGGGTGGATGGGTGCTTCAATCTGTCGTGACGCACCGGTAATGTTAAAGAGTGATAAACCTGTAACCTATCGATATTTATTGCACGCTCATTCTGGCTTAGGGGATAGTGTACGAATACAAGAGATAGCTAAATCATTTGGTGAATCCCCTGCTCTGATTGTCCAGGAAGATACTCGACCCCATCATAGCGCGATAATCCGACGCAAGACTTGATACAATTGAGAATGCAAGAACTTCACATGAAGTGTTAATGACGAGAAAAGGTGAATTGATGAAAACGAATTTGGCACGCGATCGTCGACTCTTTTTGAAAGCCGGTGCTGCCGCCGTGGCTGCTGGTATGCAATCGAACTTTGGAATTGCGCAGGAACAAAATAGCTCAAATTCACCGGGTGAAAGAGTTGTTCTTGGAATTATGGGGGTCAATGGACGTGGTGCCGCGATTGCACAAGGGATGATGGCTGCTTCCAATACGGAAATCGGAGCAATATGCGACGTTGACTCGCGGGCAGCCGTACGAGTGGGTCAGCTGGTAGGTGAAAAGCAAGGACGAGTACCAACTGTCGTGGAGGACTTTCGAAAGATTTTGGATGATAAGGGCATTGACGTTCTTGTCGTCGCTGCACCCAACCATTGGCACGCGCCGGCTACGATCATGGGGTGCTCTGCAGGCAAGCACGTCTACGTAGAAAAACCGTGTAGTCACACCCCAGCTGAAGGTGAAATGGCTGTTGCTGCTGCGAGGCGTCACAATCGAATCGTCCAAATGGGAACTCAGAGACGCTCCTGGTCAGGCATCAAAGAAGCAATCAGTAAGATTCACTCCGGTGCGATTGGAAAAGCTCTTTACTCTCGATCCTGGTACAACAATCGACGACCCTCCATCGGCGTCGGCAAGACAGTATCCATCCCTGAATGGCTCAATTGGGACCTATGGCAAGGTCCGGCGCCACGACGGGACTTTAAAGATAATGTCGTGCATTACAACTGGCATTGGCATTGGCACTGGGGAAACGGAGAACTCGGTAATAATGGTGTTCATGCAATTGACGTTGCAAGATGGGGTCTTCAAGTAGGCTATCCCATCCGTGTAACAGCTGGTGGAGGAATGTATCGTCATGAACATGATCAGGAGACCCCAGATACCATGATGGTGACCATGGATTTTCCTGAGAAGAAAACCATCACATGGGAAGGTCTCAGCTGGTCACCGCTTGGCCCGCACGATAGCGGTTTTGGCATGAGCTTCCACGGTACAGATGGATCCCTTGTGATTCGTGGATCGGGTTACACCATCTATGATATGAGGGGTAAAGAGGTTGAGACTGGTACGGGTGACGC
>JAYYHM010000440.1:0-3029 GCA_036148415.1 Planctomycetota bacterium | reverse complement strand
GATTGGTTTGCTACCTGCAACGCGGAGACGCAAACCCACAACGACTTCTGGGGTGCTTTAGGCGGCTACTGCCTAGATGAACATGAGTACGAAGCTGCAGCCCGGGCATTACTGGAAGCTCTGATTCGCGACCCAACTGATGAACTATCCGCCCACCGACTTGCAAAAGCCTTTGACTCTCTGGGCCGCAGCGAAGACGCAAAGCAGGCAAGGCATCGTGCAATTCTGATTGTGCAACTAAAAAATAAGGTGCAAGAGCTGAGCCGGACTGCCGCCAATGGATCCGATGACGCTCTGATCACCACAGTCGCTGAGACTCTCTTAGAACTGGGCAGGCCATTTGAGTCGTTAAACTGGAACATACAAAAATCGAGTTCATCCGATCAAGGAATCACCGCTGCACTCCGACAACAGGTCTACCAGCTCAGTCAAAATGAAAATGCTTTGGTCATGGCATTTGAAATGTCTCAGCTGGATTTAAAGAGAGATCAATTTGAAATACCGCGTCAATTGATCACCAGCATGAAGCAGACATCGACTTGGGCAAGATCAGAGCAGAATCAACCCGTAGACTCTACCTCCGAGAAAACACTTGCGCCCAAACTGGTGAACCGTGCAAAGGAGACCGGAATCCAATTCCAGTGGCGGACTGGCAGCAACACCGACTTCTCTTCCATACCTCTTCACGAAGTAATAGGAGGTGGTACGGCGTCCCTTGATTTTGATCAGGATGGCTGGCCAGATCTTTACGTGGCCCAGGGGTCAGGGGAGCCACCTCTGACAAAAGGGGATTTTTCGAATCAATGTTTTCGGAACCTCAACGGTAGATTTGAATCCGTCACCGAATCGGCAGCGTTAGAGAACTATGATTACTCCTCCGGAATCGCCGCAGGAGATATCAATCAGGATGGATTCCCAGATCTTTGGATAGGCAACCTCGGCTCCAACCGCTTACTGATCAATAATGGAGATGGAACCTTTCAAGATGCAACCGGAGCCCTCAACCCCACATCCGATCTTTTCACATCATCGGTTGCAGTCGCCGATCTCAACGGTGATCGATTACCTGATCTATTTGAAGTGGGTTACGTGGAAATGGAAGGTGGATTTCGCCTACCAGAAACGGATCCAGAGGGTAACGAAATCGCCCCGAGTCCTCTGGACTTCTATGCCTCACCTGATCGGTGGTTTGAGAACAAAGGCGACGGAACTTGGCAACCCCATCTGATTGAACCTGTCGACATTGAGCCTGGCAGTGGTTTGGGAGTCTTAGTGAGTGACCTTGACAATGATGGCCTCAACGAAGTTTTTGTTGCTAACGACGGTCGGGCGAATCATCTACTTAAGATCGACACCGAGGGAACTCTGAAGAATATCGGAGATGCCAGCGGGGTGGCGGCTGGCTTTGATGGAGGCTTCGGGGCCTGCATGGGAATTGCTGCAGGTGATTTTGATCGCAACGGCTTGCAGGACCTGCACGTCAGCAATTTTTCTGAGCAACCGAATCATCACTTCATACAGCGTAGTGAGCGTCTTTTCTCTGATCTTTCCATTCGACATCAACATGATAAATGGTCGGAATCCTATGTGGGTTTTGGCATCAAAGCCATCGATTTTGACCGCAATGGCTGGCTTGATCTCCTCGCTACTAATGGTCATATCTTTGATCTGACCGCAAAAGGGGAACCATTACAAATGCCTGCTCAGGTCGTGATGCATCAGGCTGGAAAATTCAATTGGATCCAACCGGAGGACCAAGCTCTTTATTGGCAAGAGCAACATATCGGACGCTCCATTACCAAAATCGATTACAACCGAGATCATCGGATTGACTTCGTCATCAGTCATCTTGATAGCCCACTGGCATTGCTGGAAAACCAAACAAGCACTCCACACCATTGGCTCCAAATCGAACTTTGCGGAACGGTATCAGAGAGAGATGCGGTAGGTGCAAGAATTGAGCTGCAGTCTGGTAAGAGAAAATGGACTGAATGGATGACGGCCGGAGATGGATATCTCAGCAGTGACCAAAAGGTAATCGATATTGGAGTGGGAACCGCGAAATCGGTTGACGAGCTCTTGATTTTCTGGCCATCAGGAACGCGTCAGCGATTTTTGAACCTGAGTACCAACCAGCGCCTGCTCATCACAGAAAATACGGGGTCGGATCCGTGGTCCCGCGATGAATAGTAGATTGACGCATGCCCCAAATATGCGAAACATCGTAAAGATGAAACCGGAGCAAGAGATTCTCCAGTCTGGAAGGGTTCTAATCATGACTACGTTTCGGATTGATCCGGTGCTCAGGTCATCAATCTGTTCGGGTTCCACGTTTCAAACGATAGGCACACCGGTAGCCCTCTGATATAATACTGAGCTGGCACCCACGCCGGTCAAGGATTGACGATGTCGGGATCATTGGAAAGCAGTTCCTCGGTGTGTGCGGTCATCATCTCTTTATCTCTCCCAACTACAAGGTAAAACCATGAAAAAGCTTTCGATGGCTTTCTCCATTTTCGCAGCACTGGCGTGCTTGAGCTTCACCGGCTGTCCGAGTACGAGTACTGAAACTACGGTTATAGAAGCTCCACCTGAAGATGACGGTTCAGCAATGGACGGCATGAGCGACGAGGAGTACAACAAAGCGATGGAAGAGTCCATGAATGAGCAAGGCTAGTCCCTGTCTCGATGGCTGAGGACAATGTCCAATGCCGATGCCTATTCCGATCATCAACGGCTCTTCATACCCCTAACGGGGTGTGAAGAGTTTTTTTGCGCCAGTTTCCCGTTGATATTACCAACAGGCCCTGAATGATAAGAGCGGTTTACCGAAGTCCTACTTTTCGGGAAACGGAACTCGGGATTGGCAGAAAAGAAAAACAGTCCACGGACAAGAGGCACCCATAGGTTTAATGGAGACTATTCCTCCGTTAGCTGCTTGAAAAATCTCCGAAACACACAATCAGCAGGATCGTTACAGTTTTTTTGGTTTCATCCACCAAGCTGGACAGAAAACGGTGTTAATGGGC
>JAYYHM010000439.1:0-4725 GCA_036148415.1 Planctomycetota bacterium | reverse complement strand
TATCATCAAGTTGCATGCTGATCTTTTCAAAAAGCATGGGATGACCACGATCCGCAACTTTGATGCGTTGAATGATGTGGACAACCTCATCTACAGCGGCCAATGTATTGTCGATGCTGGCTTGAAGCATCAGGTTTGTGTCACCTTGATGGAGCTACCGCCGGGATGCCAGGGAGCGCATGACCCCGAGTTCTACGTGGGGACGCTTCAGAAAATTCTTGATGCGGATATTCCCTTTGATGCCGTTTGCTTCAAAGATGCATCGGGCACTGCAACTCCTTCCAAAGTGTACGAGACAATCAGGGAAGCGAGGAAGATTCTGCCAAGTGATGCATTTGTCCATTTTCATACCCACGAGACTGCGGGTGTGAGTGTGCTCGCCAATAAAGCGGCGTTAGATGCAGGGGCCAATGCTATTGATCTTTCCATGGCACCGTGCAGTGGGGGCACATGCCAGCCAGACATTCTTGTCATGTGGCATGCTCTCCGAGGTAGCGACTACGAGCTCGACGTCGATGTGGAAAAGGTTCGTGAGGCTGAGGCAGTTTTCAAGGACTGCATGAGCGACTACTTCTTGCCACCTGAGGCAACGGCGGTAGAACCACTCATTCCTTGGAGTCCAATGCCGGGGGGAGCACTGACTGCTAATACACAGATGCTTCGTGACAATGGAATCATGGATAAGTACCCTGAAATGATCCTTGCGATGAGCGATGTGGTTCGTAAGGGAGGTTTTGGTACTTCGGTCACTCCGGTTTCCCAATTCTATTTCCAGCAAGCGTTCAATAACGTCATGTTCGGCCCTTGGAAAAAGATTGCGGAGCCGTACGGAAAGATGGTGCTGGGCTACTTCGGGAAGACACCGGTCTCGCCGGATCCTGAGGTGGTGAAGCTTGCCGAGGAACAGCTTGGCTTACCGCCGACCACTGAGAAAGTCCTTGTGCTGAATGATGCCGACACGTCAAAAGGGATCCCAGCTGCCACAAAGGTGTTGGAGGACGAAGGTCTACCTGTGAGTGATGAAAACATTTTCATTGCAGCAACCTGCAAAGAAAAAGGGATTCGTTTTCTGCAAGGTAAGGCTGAAGTTGGTGTTCGGAAGATCGATCCAAACGCAGCATCGGAAGCTCCGGTTGCATCGCCGCCGGAATCAGGAAAGCCTGCTGAATATGTAGTTTCAGTCGACGGCAAGAACGTCTTCATGGCTTTCGAAGGAAACATGGTCACCGTGGAGGGCCGTGTCTACCGAGTGGGAATCAAGCCTCAAGCCGGTGGAAGCTCGACCACTTCGGCAGCGGACTCCTCGGGCGACGTTGCTGAGGTGACCTCCCAGATGCCGGGAGCAGTATTCAAGGTTCTGTCAAAGCCTGGCGATCGAGTGAAATCAGGTGAACCCGTGCTGATCTTGGAAGCGATGAAAATGGAAATGGAGGTCGCTTCTCCCGCGGACGGAGTTATCGATAGCATCAAGGTTGCAGTGGGAGATCAAGTCGCGACGGGTCAGGTTTTAGCAACGATCCGAGGCTAGGCGAAGGATCTCCTCCTTGCGGGGCTGGTTTGCTTGCTGGCTGATAAAATACTACATCTGCTCTGCTCCACTACAAAGCGAGCTTTGTCGAGGAATCGCGTTCTCAGGGATTGAGTTTCTGCTATGGTGGAGAACGATGTTGTAGGATCTCCAAGGAGGTGACGCGATATCCACATTACGCTTTTTCTGCGACGAGGTCGGAAGAGGCTGAATTTTTTAGCTCCCCTTGTCCATTGAAATATCATTTTTAAGTCTGGGGTGGAGGCTTTATGTTGGAAATTGAAAAGGAGAGAAAACGCATGAGTAGTGAATCCTCTGTTTCCAAACAGTTTCACTGTTGCACACCTCCTGTTTTCAGCAAGAAAACCAAATCTGCTGTGGCTTTGCGCCTCCGAGGGCTCTTCATTGCAGCCTTTGGGCTATTCGTGCCACTGAGTGTCACTCCTTGGTTGGAAAATGCTGCGTCCCAAGATCCTCAGGGTGACTTGAGCCTCTCTGAAGGTATTTCTGGTGAGGCAGAACGATTGGATTTGGAGATTGAAAGTCAGCCAGCAAATGAAGGATCAATTGATCAGTGGATCCAGTATTTGGCTGCAGATAATTACCTTCGAAGAGAACGTGCGAGTCGCCGTCTTATCAAAGCGGGTCCTGAAGCGGTGGACGCGTTGGCAACCGCTGTTCAGACGGGTGACCTTGAGGTCGTTGAGCGGGCCGCTGCGGCAATGATGGAGATTGCGATTTCTGTTCCCCCTCGAGAAGACGGAGGTGCGTATGAGCGTTTACAGCAATTGTCAACCCAGACCGTTGGGCGACCCGCTTCCATCGCGAAGGGTGCACTCGGAGAGATTCAAGAGTTCCGTAGTCAGCAAGCAAGAAAGTTTCTCGCGCGAGCGGGCGTGTTCGTTGGTTTAGCGGAGTTCTCTATCGGTGCGATGAGCCGACAGAGGATGTTGGTTGAAATCAATGAAAACTGGAATGGTGATGTTGATACCTTGCAGTGGCTCACCTGGCTGAGTGGTTATGACAACGTGCGTCTAGAAAACGGTTCCGCTACGGTTGACGTGATTCGAGAAGTCACCAAGATGCCTGACTTGCGATCTCTGATCTTGGCGGATGCAGAGGTGAGTACAGAATCACTCGAAGTTTTGGCCACCATCCCAAGGCTCGATACGTTAGAGTTCCAATACAGCAAGCTTGCTGAGTCACACGGGGATCTGATTGCCAAGCTGCCGCTACGTACCTCCTTGATACTCATGGGTACTGGGCTTTCACAGAGGCGAGCAGATCAGCTGATCGAAGAGTTGCCAGGGTTGCAGATTCAATACCGTCGTGGCGGCTTTTTGGGAGTCATGTGTATTGATAACTTCGATGTTTGTGAAGTGACTGGAATACAGGAAGGCAGTGCAGCTGAAGCAGCCGGTCTGATGAGGGGAGATGTGATTACGATGGTGAATGAAACTGAAATCAAACACTTTCGGGATCTTCAGAAAGCGATCAATCAGCATATTCCCGGAGACGAGGTAGAAGTCAAGTATCAGCGAGCTGGCCAAGAGAAAGCACTCAAGCTAGAACTGCGTCGATATCAAGAGTCGTGAACCATTCGATAGAGGAAGCTGATGGCGAAGGTTTGCGAAGACAGTACCGAGTTGATGAAGTGGATAGCGGAGCAGGATGTTCCGGATCACAATCACTTGTGGACTTCTGCACAATGGCGTTCTTCCGTTCGGAAGAGCTTAATGAAATGGTTTCGCAACGTGGCTCGGGATTTACCCTGGCGAGAGCATTCGACACCCTACCGCGTATGGGTGAGCGAAATCATGTTGCAACAAACTCAGGTAAGCACGGTAATCGATTACTACCATCGCTTTATGAAAGCTTACCCAACCGTAGTGCAGCTCGCTGAAGCCGATGAGCAAGAGGTGTTATCGCTCTGGGAGGGGTTGGGCTATTACCGTCGCGCTAGATCCATGCATGCGGCCGCTAAAAAAATTATCGATGATCACGAGGGCGAATTCCCCACGGACTATCAAGCGGTTTTAGCTCTTCCTGGGATAGGAAGGTACACAGCCGGTGCAATACTCTCAATCGCCGATCAACAGAGTTTACCCATTCTAGAAGGTAACACCCAGCGCGTGTTTAGTCGTCTCATCGCGAGTCAAACACCAGTTGCTGAACGACAAGCACAGCGGTTGCTCTGGCGATTTGCTGAAGCGATGTTACCTCGAACCGAGCCTGGTATTTTCAATCAAGCCGCAATGGAATTGGGAGCGCTCATCTGTCGTCCGAAATCACCGAAGTGTGATGAATGTCCAGTTCAATCACTTTGCGAGGCAAGAAAATTAGGACTGCAGTCCGAAATCCCTGGCAAAGTCAAAAAGATGCTCTACGAAGATCGTCAGGAGTATGCTTTTGTGATTGCTGAAAAAACGAGTGGTCGCTCCGCATTCCCGCAGCGTTTTTTGATTCGACGTTTACCCAAAGGGGTGCGTTGGGAGGGTTTATGGGATTTTCCGCGGACTACCGAACAGGTTTATGAATCGGTTCGGGCTGCCACACTAGGGATCAGCGCAGAACTCGGTCTCAAACTCGAAGTGAAGGATCCATTGATTTCGCTGAAGCATGCGGTGACTCGGTTCCGCATTACGCTGCAGGTGTACCTCTCAGAATCTAGCGATCTTGACGGACCATCGGCACGTCCACCCAAGCCATGGCAATTCGCTACTCTGAAAGAGATGGACGCTTTACCGATGAGCGTTACGGGCCGAAAAATTACCAATTTCCTGCGATCCCGGGCGATCGATGCTGGCTCGTGAGTGTTTGAGTTTTTGGTTTCGCTGCCTTTTCACCTGCCTTCTGACAAGTTTTCGAATTTCGTTTGGCTTCGAAGGGCTGAAAATTCATGGTTTTAACGTGTTTTTGGGGGAGTAGGGATTGTTAGTTAAACCAGTGGATTGCCTGCGGTTTGCGGGACCGAGAGGATATAGACGAAAAACGTGCTCTCCGAGCGGCCACGATATCGTCTCGGAGACGAAATCTCTCGTGAATGCGTCGGTTGCTTGGGGCATAAAAAGGTACCTAGATCCTACCGACAGCAGAAAAAAATAGCTAAACTGGCCCGGCTGAAAAGCTGTAGTTTTTTAACTTTACGATTAAGGATCAGACATCGAATGCGTCTACAAATAGGTTCGATCGCGTTG
>JAYYHM010000438.1:0-4396 GCA_036148415.1 Planctomycetota bacterium | reverse complement strand
CACTGAACAGCTTACCCTGGAAATCGGTTCGAAGCCCGTAGCAGAGAACAGGAATATCAAGCCGGTCAGCGACGTCAGATAGCTGTACTACCTGCTGACGCTCTAAAAACTGCGCTTCATCAACAAGGACACAATCAATCGTCTCTCGATCATATTCCGATTCAACGAGGGTGAACAACTGATCGGTGGTATAAAAGGAGATGGCAGGGGCTTTCAAGCCGATACGAGAAGATACATTTCTATCACCATCTCGGTTGTCAATGACTGGCGCAAGGATCAGCGGGTTCATACCGCGTTCACGATAGTTGTAACTCGCTTGCAACAACATCGTCGACTTACCGGCATTCATCGTTGAATAGTAAAAGTAAAGTTTCGCCATACTTTGTCATTCCATGGAAATATCGTTCCTGATGCTCTATCTTATCACAGCGGGGTTTTTGCCTTTTGCATCTATTGTCCCCGATCGCTACCTTGATGAAGGTGGTCGAATTAGCAGCAGGTTTGGATACACCTAATCTATCCCATTTACGGCACTTCTTGTTCAGTGCTCAGGTCCCACACACTTCCTTCAAGATCAAAACTGAAATTATGTCCCTGAAAAAGAAATTCCTGACTCTTCTGCTCTCCGCTTTCGTTGTTTCCAGTACGCAAGCCCAGGAGTCGGAGAAAAGTACACGCGATCGTGACAAACAAGAACAGACAGCACGTCAACGCGACAGCGTGCCCGCTAACCCTCCAAGGGAACGAAAGCGAGATTTCGTCCCACAAAATGATCGTGAACGCGCCCTATTTGAAATGATTCGCCAACTCAGAGCCGAGGTTGCCGAGCTGGAGCGACGCTTGCAAACCAGAGATGCGGGTCGTAGAGAAGAACTTATTGATCGACCTTTCGACCGACCTCTCGACCGACCTTTAGAAATGCGTTCCCGCGAGCGATCTAACGTGGCACCCGAAGCGAAGCGGGACCTAGAAGCCAAAAGACGCAGCCCCATCATGCAAAAAGCACAAAATATCTTCTCTGCCTACGACAAAAACAAAGACCGTGTTGTTTCGTTCGAAGAATGGTTAGCGATGCGAGAGGGAGAAATAAATTCCGAACGCCGTCTTATCGAACAGAGACATTTTGCAGAGCCTGCAGGTGATGATCAAAAAATCACGATCGAGGAATTCTATCTCTGGATGGACCGTCGCTCTCGAGGAGGAAGACGAGAAGCAGATTCACAGCGTCCGCCAGCAGAGAGAGAACGCGGGGAGGAATCACGTAGTAACTAGGGGAAATCATCGAGTCACTCCCCTCCCAGTGCACGCTGCAACAAATTCGCTGTCATTCTCTGAACACGAGAGTCCGGCCCGTGTGGCCGAGACCAGTGTGACCATGGCAACATATGGCCGGGCGGGCTCGACATCGCCTGCGCCCACCAAATGGTGGAAGCGTTGAAAACAAAATTCCCGTTGGGTCCGGGGTAAATCGTAGCCGTCCAGTGCTGCGGATTAACTCCTCCTTGCAAGGCGGTTCCCTCCGCGATGATCTCGAGGCCGGCAAGATCTTTCGGCGGATCACCATGATATTCCCACCCAATTAAACCGGGGATCGTCTGCCCAAGTTTCATCCCGGTCCCCTCGTAGATCCAATGATCGGGTGAGGTGCAAACCCAGTCACCTCCTCCGTTGACTGGATCAACGTTCCTCGCACCGATTAAGTAACCCTCATCCGGTCCACGATGGGGAAAGGGTCCATGCTCCAAATTTCGTGACTCAGCGAGCGTGTAGCTTCCGCCATAGGGACCGCCCCGGAAAAGGATTCGGTTCTGACGTCCATCGAAACTTTCGCGATATGGACTTACCCAACATACTGAATTCCCCGACAAGAACATCAAATTTACGCCGGCATCGCGCATTGCAACCACGCTGTCATACTGCCGACGATCCCAATACTCATCATGCCCTACACTTAGAAATGCCTTGCATTTTATCCCGCGATGAGGGCTCAACATGTCGGAATTACTACAGTAAGTGACGTCATACCCCTCTTTCTCGAGCCAATAAGACATGGGGAACTCAAAGCAGAGCCACTCGCCACTTCCCATCGTCATTGGGTGATCAAAGATCTGAGAATACTTACCATAGGGTCGGTCGAAACTGACATCAGCCCAAGGCCCCTGGTTACCCTTGGGGTGAGTGTAAACAGAATCATGATCTGGCCATTGGTTGTAAGCTTGCCAAGTATTATCACTGCATTGAACCAAAATGTCAGCCGGTCGATCGTCCTTGACGATGAATACAATGTAACTCTGCCAGTAGCCGTGGCCACTCGAATCGGACTCCGTTGTCAATCGACCCACATAAACTCCGCTGATCCACTCCTTGGGTATCTTGATTTCAAGCGAAGTCTCCCATCTGCACTCCCGGAGTCTTTTTTGTCCATATTCTGGTACCTCCTGAGTCTTGCCGGCTAATTGGGTGTAGGTAGCCATCAACCTAGCACCGCATCCTTGATAATAACCGGTACGAAAAATCTCAATTTGAAAATTCTGAACAGGATTGGTTGACACACAAATCTCAAGGGCCTCACCCGCCCTTACACTCTGAGATCTGCAATAACCTTCAATGAAATGTGTTCGGATTGCTGAGGGTGAGGTCGGTTTCATCCGAGTCAGTTGCCAATCCCTCGATCCCTCTCTCTGGTTCTCGATGCCAATCCTCGACTTACCCTCTTGCAAGCTAAAGCCGTTTGCAGTGATCAGGTTTCCTGAACACGCAGCAGCCGCTGTTCCCTTAAGTAGATTCCTCCGAGTACTCATCGTTACCTCCGATCCCGCTCAAACAAAATCTTTTGGCCTTCGATACACTGTATGCATAAAAAAACCCGACTGCCACTCCGGCAACCGGGTTATCCAACTCTTTTATGAAGCTCATCATTTACTCTTCGCAGCAAGCTTCCTCGGAGCAACAAGCTCGCTTGGCTTTCATCCGCTTCATCAAACCAGAGCGCTTTTTGCTGTCGCAGCATTCAGCGTCATCAGAGGTTGCACACTCTTCGGCCACCTCAGCCTCAGCAGCAACTTCTTCCGTGTCACAACAAGGTTCCTCGGAGCAACAATCTCGCTTGGCTTTCATCCGCTTCATCAAACCACAGCGTTTTTTGCTGTCGCAGCACTCAGTGTCATCACAAGTTGCACACTCTTCGGCCACCTCAGCCTCAGCAGCAACTTCTTCCGTGTCACAACAAGGTTCCTCGGAACAGCAAGCTCTCTTGGCTTTCATCCGCTTCATCAAACCACAGCGTTTTTTGCTGTCGCAGCACTCAGTGTCAGCTTCGCAACAAACTTCTACTTCAACCAGTGCGGTATCCGCATCAATCACCGCCATCATTTTCGCTACGCGGCCTGCATCCGCTGATGCCATTAATACGGTCGCTAGCATTAGGACAGCGAGACAGGCAATTTTCGTTCCACGAACTTTCATGTTTCTAACTCTCAAGATGTGAATTGGAACCAGTTCCGTAACTCACTATTATGACTAACCGCCACTAGCTTCGCCAAGTGCCTATTCCCTACAGACAGAAAAAACAGCCAAAAGTTGGTAAGTTTCAACCGGTGAAATGGAATCTCGAGTTGGTATGGATGTGCATCGACCTGCTGCTTTCTGAATCGTACTCCTTTCAGTACCACCCATCATCACTCACCCTAATGGCCTGCAACCCCTGTATTTGACGAGACTGAGCCGCTTCTAAACGGGCCAATGATAGCAAACAAGGAGCATTTTCAGTGCTTCTCTCCAGATGACTCAGGACGGATGAACTTGGTGCCTGCAATCGAGACAACTTCCTTCGCTCTTGTCCGATTACACACGCAGGGATACCCTACTCATGGCAGGGCAAAGGCGTGCCCCCGCGCAAAACCAGGAGGGTGGGATGCTGCAATCCGTGAAGCGACTATCGATTCGAGCCAAACTAATGCTGGCTCTTGGCGTGCTGTCGGTATGTGTCGCGCTTCTTGTCGGTTCCTGCATGGTGAGCCTTCACCGATACCAGGACTACAGCGAGGTGATTCGCGAGGGATCCGATCAGTTTCAGGAAGCCCACCAACTCTATCAAACTGCATTGGATCTCAAAGCAACAAAAGAGCGAATCCACAGCTTCAACCAAAAGGAAATGCTCTCTTCCACTCCACTCTCGGATCCTCTGCTGAATCTGACCGACTACGAGTCCAATAGCTATGCGTATCTGGTCAGCTCCTTCGAGGATCAGCTAAGTCGCTACCGAGAGCAGCTTGAAGAAACCCAATCACAGAACCTGGGTATCGTCGCGGAAAGAAAATACCAAAGCCAACTGGATGGGGTACAAGAGGCTTTTGAAGAGTTACTTCGAAGCGAGCGTGAGATCCCGCCAGATCCC
>JAYYHM010000437.1:0-8071 GCA_036148415.1 Planctomycetota bacterium | reverse complement strand
CGATCTGAAGAATGTTGCTCAGGTCGGTGGGTACACAGCTGTCCTCGGTAAATTGTCAATTGAAAAATTGGGTGAAAGTAAGCTGCCTTTGGTTGTCGCGATTACCGTTAATGACTACGACCACTTTGTTGTTTTCCGTGGCATGGATGATGAATACGTTTATTTGGCGGATCCAATTTACGGAAAGAAGAAAGAAAAAATTGAGGCGTTTCAGGAGCAGTGGCAGCAGAACGCGATTCTTGCTGTGATCAAACCTGGTGAACCTCCCCAGGAAAACAGCCCCCTGGCTGTAAAAGAGGTTGAAAAACAATTTTTTCAACAGAACAGGCAATTCATACAGTTTCAATTAACTGGAAGAGTGAACCCCTGATATGAATGAGACTTTTATCGGAATGGACTCCGTTAGATGCATGCTTGGCGGATTGTTGCAAAACACTGCATCGATGATTCGATGTGTGGAGGATGAGGGACGGTTCTTCAATGCTAAGAACTCGCGCGGTCGTCGCTCGAACTCATCATGGATTTCTGAGATTCATGGTATTTGGATCCTCACGTTCATTGCGAGTCTAGGTTTGACTGGTGATGTAAACGCGCAGATGATTTCCGACCCAGCGCAACCCATCGATATCTTTGAGATGAAGGATTCGGCAGGCGTAGATGCCCGAACCCCCGAGTCAAAAGCGATCGTACTTGTTGAGGGGATGCTAGAAGGCGGCAAGTCAGATCACCTTGAACTGACTGATGTGATTGTCGATACCAGGTTGTTGCATTCACTTGACAAGTCAGCGAATGTTTTCAGCGATGACGGTATGGTTCCTTCCAGATCAGATACCCTGGCCGAAATCATTCAGTCAAATGGGGCGGAGGATAAATCCACAGTGGTAAAGAGTGTTGAAGCGAATCCGGTTGACCGAGGGTCCTTTGCCGTTAAATCTCCAAGTTTCACCAAGAGACCGGCCGTTTCCGATCGCCGAGATTTACTGGAGCAACGCCCTGAAACGACTGAATCCTCATCCATCACCGTGGACCAAAGCCCCTACGATGAAGGGGACGTGACACTCGTTGCACAAGCACCTTTGATTGATGAGCCTCTGGGTTCGGGGCTCGCAACTCCCGTGGTTTCGCGTGGTGGTGCACCTCCACCGCCTGTGCTTCTACAGCGACTCCCACCACCTAACAAGACTCAGGAGGTTTACGAGATTGTTCCCGAGAAAGCCCGGAACTCTGAAAACCCTCGGAATCCTCTAAACTCCCAGAGCTCCGAATTAGCACAGGACTCGGTGGGTCTACAAGAGGATCTACCTTTACCTGAAACAATCGATCGACCTGAGGTGCCCGATGAACCTTTATATATCCTGCCTTCAGATCAAGCTGATCAGGATAGTGAGATTGTTTTGTTAACGGACCAGGCACCCAATCAGAAGACAGTGAAATCGAGTCGTCGGCATCGTCTAATGAAACGAATGGGCCGGTACATGGAGCCGATTCGACCGCTGAATCTGTGTGATCGTGGTTTGTATTTCGCAACCGAATTTACCTTTCTCTCCTCGAGCCAAATTGCCAAGTCACAGGTAGAGGTGGCGGATCTCTTGTCCGATGAGGATCAACGAATTCAGTCCGAGGGTGCATTTGGATATGGTCAACGAGCTATTTTAGGTCTCCAAGGCTCAGTTTTTGGTTTTGAAGCGGTTTATTGGGACTACGGAAGCCGGGGCTTTGAGAGTGGGTCTTGGAAGCCACCCTACATTTTCGAACAGTACACGATCGGACAATCAGTCGATTTAAGTACACTCGACCTCGAAATCACTCAGAAGTTTTGCGTTGCTGGTGTGAACTGGGGTACCGCACTGGGTTTGAGAAAGATGGAATACGTGGGACATTCATCGGCTTTTAGTCTCGCTACCTACCATGATCAGAAGGTAGAAGTTTCCTCGAGTGCACTTGCAAAGAATCGATTAGACGGCATCGGCCCAACGTTTGCGATCCGAGGTCGGAAAGCAATTTCCAGATTCTGTGATGCGGGTAATTATGGAACGGGTTTATTCTGGGACACCCGACTCTCTTGGCTCTGGTCGGATTCATCTTCGAGCGCAATTACGGAATCTTCAGCGGTAAGCACAATCGATGACAGTCCGACTGTAGCTCGATCATTGGATTTTGCCTACACGATCAGTAATGATCCCAAGTTGCGAATGAACTTCGGTTTGCAATACGGCGCAGAATGCTGGAGAGCCGTGGGGCGGAGATCGCGATTAGTCACACGCGCGGCTTTTGAGTATCAGTATTTTGAGCAATCCGATGACTACTCCATGGCATCATCCTTCGCCTTCTTAACCAATGAGTTGGATTTTGGAGCGGCGACAGGTGCAATCGCTGAAAATTCTGGCAAGGACCTCAATCTGTTCGGGTTCACTCTGATGATCGGAATCAACTACTAGCACCTTGGTGATCGAGCTACCCCGTCGAAGATTACGACGAACGAATGGGTTGCCATTCCGATGCATCACATCGCGGTGATCAAGATTACTGAGTCGTATGGTAACAGCGGAGTTGCTTTTCACCTCGAATGAGCAGCTTGCCATTCATCGGGACGGGTGAGCCGATTACGGCTTGTTCCATGTCATTTTCAGATAGGATCTCGATTCCGTCATCAGTTAGCGACGCTACAAAGACTACGCCGTCCTCTCGAGCAGCATAGAGTTTACCATTGGCGATCAATGGGGTCGCATAGAAATTGCTTCTAGATTTTGGCAGAGCTTCACTCCAAATGCTTGCTCCCGTAGCAGGATTGAAGCACTCCACTTCACCTCGGTCCCTCAACAGATAAACGTTGCCCTGATAACTGATGGGACTTGGGACAAAACTGCTGACATCATCCCGGATCCATTGGTGATTCGTCTCGGTTACATCGCCTGAGCCATTGATTTTGATTCCGTGCATCTGTGGCAAGCCACGGTCATTGCGTCCGAAGCAAATGACCGCCGTTCCTTCAACAATCACAGGGGTTGCAATAGCGGGCCATAGCTTATTTTTATTTGGGTTGAAGTTACCACAAGTCCAGATCAACTTTCCCGTCTCTGCTTCGTGTATGGTGAGGTGTTCGGCGCCCCAAGTCAGAATGGATTCTTTCTCGTTGAAATCGATCACCATGGGGGTCGTGTAGCCGTGATCACATTCCATGGGAGTCCTGTAATTTCTCGCGGTTTTCCACCGTATTGAACCAGTTTGTTTATCAAAAGCGGCGATCCATGATTCACCTTGATGCATACGGGTCATAATGACTGAGGATTCGGTAATTACCGGTGACGTTCCATGATCCCAAAAAAGAGTGTCTTTACCAAAACGATCGACAAGGTTCGTGCTCCAGCGTGTGGTTCCATCCAGATCGACGGCAGCTAGGGTTCCACTCTTGTAATAAACATAGACTCCCGTGGAATCCACGGCAGGCGATGGATTGCTCCCGGATCCATTGCGATGTTTACCAGCACTTTCGCTTCCGAAGGTTACCGACCAGGCTTTTTTTCCATTAGGTTGAATTGCGATGAGTGAATCCAATCCCGACTGTGGTGCGGTGACATAAATCCGTTGAGAAAAGACAATTGGGGTGGAGCAGCCTTTTCCCGGCAATTCAAAGTTCCAATCCAGATTGTCTTCTGACAAAGCGGATGGAAAGTTACCTTTACTGATTGAACCCGATCCATCCTGCCCACGCCAATTGGGCCAGTCTGCGATCACTGATAGTTTGGACATCGTGACCAGCAACGAAAAAATAAGAAAAGGGAGTGTCTTGATCATATTACCGTGTGCTAATTCTTGTACGTGTTGCTGCGGTTGTTACCTTGCTTTTTTACATCTTCGATAATCTCAAGCTTTTGCTCTGCAAGATGCTCAGGCCAACGGAAGATTGGAGCGGTTTTTGGATCGTATCCTTGAAGATGACCGGTTAAGCGAGTGACGGGTTTGGTGTAGTGCAACTCGGTATCACCGAAGACTTCTTCGCAGAGTTTTGCCAATCCAGGGTCGTACTCTTTCAGCTCAACGCGGGTATCAACATGGTTGTGATCGTGATCCGGGGGTCGATTATTATCAAACCAGGACTGAACACCTTCTGCAAAGTATTCAGCATGATTGGTGGAGGCATATTTTCCTTGCCAAAGCTTGAGGTTCATCGCGCGTTGATAAGTTTCCTTCAGGCGGTCATCAAATGTTTCGTCTACCTCGAGCATGCCACGGTAGTGAATGTTGTGGGCGAACTCATGGATGACGATGGATTCGGTTGAGTAGGGATCACCCTTGAACCCAAGCACATTTTCTTCCGCACACGAACAAACAGGATCGTGACTGGAACCTCCAAGGCCTCGCGCGCGAGCATCCCAAAACGTTTTGGGGCTTAGATGGCTATGTTCGGGAATATCGGTGGTGAACTCATTGTGCGCCATCACGATCATGCGTGAACCGCTTTTGATCATCGCTTCCCTCACATCAGGTCGTTTTGCCAACATCAGATCAATGAGATAAGCGACTTCTCTCAAAGCATAATCACTCACTTTGTCTGAACTAATAATGGGGTAACCGTTTGCACTGACATGCTTCTTGTAGAATCCGCTCTCATTCAGGGACTCTGGTGCTGGGGTGATAACATATTGACCCACGGCTGTTGTGTCGGCGTAGGTGGTGCTGGGGTTGTTGCTTGGCCCAAAGAGGCTCATGGTGCAGACTGCAATCACCCATGTCGTCGAGCGAAGTATTGATATTCCCATAGTGAAGAAGCAATTTGTGCATCGTGTGAGTAAACAGTGATAGTTTTCGAAGGCAGTATTCGATTACCTTTCAGCGTACCAGAATAACCATTCTTGAGGTGGTTCAGCACGTCAAAGGGCCCGGTATTGCTGGGGTTTACCTTAATTCGATGGTTAGGAAATTCCGGAGTCTGGGATCGGTCAGTGTTAGCTTTCCAAAAAGTTGTAATGTCATGCTGTAATGTGTTTTGGGGCCTAGGTGGCATGGAATTAAGTGCGGTGGGAATTTAGTGCAGACGCGTTCTATTCAGATAGAAAAATGTAACAAAAGACAATGAGTTGATGGTCTCCAGCCGTCTCTGGCTGACATCTACGGGGTGAAGGGGCGGATGCACTCTGCTCCTTGATTGTTTAGTAATCGAGTTATGTGAAAAAAACTTGCTTGCGGACTCGTTCCAGATTACAAACCTAGACTACTGTTATCACCCAAGGCATTTTGACGAAGTAAGAGTGCAGTTCATGCCATCAAATTATTTTGGCTTGGGTCTTCTATCGATTTGAACTAGGTTCGACGGAGAATTCTGTGAAGAGAAGATCGTTTATGGTTGGAGTGGGTGCAGCAGGTTTTACTTCGACGGGTTTACCCAGTTTGGCCGCTGATGCCGGGAAAAAAGTCAAGCTGACTGAGAAAGATGTAATTCTCTTTCAAGGTGATTCGATCACTGACGCGGGGCGTGAGAAGAAGAACCCGGTACCGAATTTGGGTCTTGGTCGCGGTTACCCCAATGTGATTGCCAAGACAATGCTTGCAGATCATGTGGAGCTGAATCTACAGATCCACAACCGCGGTATCTCGGGAAACAAAGTGCCGGATCTTGATCGACGATGGAAAGCGGATTGCTTGGACTTAGAGCCACGTATTCTAAGCATACTGATCGGGGTCAACGACATTTGGCATCAGCTTAACGGACGATATGATGGGACAGCTAAGACCTATGAAAAGGGCTATAGCGATTTGTTAAAGCGAACCCGCGAAGCGTTGCCCAAAACAGTGGTTGTTGTTTGCGAGCCATTTGTGCTCATGAGTGGCACTGTGAAACAGAACCAAGAAAAATGGTTCCCTGAGTTCGATAAAAGAAGGGTGATTGCGAAGCAGGTTGCTGAGGAGGCGGAAGCGATCTGGGTCCCATTCCAATCCATGTTCGACGATGCTGTTTATGCAGGTACTGCACCTGAAGCTCTGGCACGAGATGGCGTTCATCCTTCACCCGTAGGTCATGAGTTAATGGCAAAAACATGGCGTGAAATAGTCGGTGTCTAACCACAATGCATGAGCGTTCTTGGGAAGAGCATTGCCGGTAAATTCACCGCTCGGCCATTCGGGGGATGGAAGGGTTGACAGGTGTACCTTGGATTCACCTGTCATAATCCTCATTTCCCGACAATTTTTCCCACTGGAGATACGTCTTGGACGCGAATGCGGTTGAGATGTTGCAGGGCGGGATCAACGCTGTTCCAATAGTAGGTCCAACTCCATTCGGTTTCTAGTTACCCCGATGCGGGAAGTGTTAATCATTATTTTCGGTAGGAATATGTTTTTGAGTGCTAATCACGGCTTACTAGGTTTTCGGAAATCTTTCCTTTTACTGCTCGTCTTCATCTTGGCTTGTCATACCGCAGTTGCAGAAGCTGAACCTTTCGAGTTTCAAAAAGGTGATGTTGTTGCAATCTTCGGCAATGGTTTGGCGGATCGTATGCAGCACGATCCTTGGGTTGAAACCGCATTGCAGGCAAACTTGGTAGGTATGAATGTTCGCTTCCGCAACATGAGTTTTGCGGGTGACATGGTCAATAAGCGTCCGCGGAACAAAGGCTTCACCAACGACGAAGAATATCTGCAGCATGTTGCGCCGAGTGTTATCTTCATCATGTATGGATACAACGAATCCTTTGGGGGCACCGAGGGAGTTGCTGCGTATGAGTCAGAGCTCATGAACATGGTTCAACGGTATCGGGACCTACGTGCGAAGGATGGAGTTAACGCTAGGTTTGTTCTGTTCAGCCCAATCGCCTACGAGAACACAGGTGACCCGAATCTACCGGAGGGCACGGAGTTGAATGCCAACCTAGCTGCCTACACCGAAGCGACTCGACGTGCGGCCCAACAATCCAATTCGACATTCGTCGACCTCTATTCTCCGACTTTCCAGCTTTTTGCGGGAAGCACTCAGCAATATACCCTCAACGGGATTCACCTGTCCGGTGAAGGCTACCGTGAGCTTGCAGGGATAATTACGAGTTCGCTTCTCAATCGGGAGGCGACAACGAGCACTAGCTTTGGAGAGCTGTACAAGGCAGTCGAGGATAAGAATTGGCACTGGCATAACCGATATCGTGCCACCGACGGTAATGATATTTGGGGCGGACGCTCCACTCTGACTTTTGTTGATGGTCAGAGTAATGCTGAGGTGCTCAAGCATGAATTGACCATGTTGGATGTAATGACCTCCAATCGAGATCCCGTGATCTGGGCTGCCGCGGCGGGAAAGAAGACCACACCGGACGATGGAAACGTCCCACCGCCAGTCAAGGTGATCTCGAATGTAGGTGGCGGAAGTCGAAGTTCAAGCAAAGATAAGGAAGGATCCGTTCAATACCTCAGTCCTGAGGAAAGCATCAAGAAGATTACCGTTCCCGACGGATATCAGATCAATGTGTTTGCGTCGGAAGAAATGTTCCCGGATCTTGCCAACCCCGTTCAAATGCAGGTTGATAATCGAGGTCGCCTTTGGGCTGCATGCTGGAACACCTATCCAAAGTGGGAACCCCTAAAGGAGATGAATGACTCCCTAATGATTCTCGAAGACACTGACCGTGATGGTGTTGCGGATCGACGCAAGATTTTTGCACATGTCCATAATCCGCTCGGCTTCGAGTTCTGGGGCGGAGGTGTTCTCGTGACATCGGGACCCGATCTTCTCTTCTTGAGGGATACAGATGGTGACGATGTCGCGGATGAGAGAATCGTGATGCTTCAAGGTTTAGGAACCTCCGATACTCATCATGCTGCAAACAATCTGGTTTACGGACCGGATGGGGGAATTTACTGGCAAAGTGGTATTTTCTTGGTTCACAATCATGAGACCCCGTGGAAGCCTAATCTGAACATCGGTGCTTCCGGAATGTACCGTTTTGATCCACGTACTTTTGTGATCACGCCACACGCAGGTAATTCTCCCAACCCTCACGGTACGAGTTTCGATTATTGGGGATATTGTTACGCCAATGATGGAACAGGGGGGCGATCCTATCAGGTTCGACCCGAGGGCAAT
>JAYYHM010000436.1:0-6034 GCA_036148415.1 Planctomycetota bacterium | reverse complement strand
GTAAATCTCGTTCGGCTTGAAGTCGTTTTCCGATTTCAATTTGTTTATTTACTTCATCTTGTTTGGATGAGCTTTGTAAGATTAGGGGAGGCTTCATCTGCACAGGCTTCTTTTCAATCGGAAGGTCCAAGCTAATCAGGATGGATTCGGTTGATCCACCAGATTGAATAAGGGATTCTACACGTCTTAATTTTTCCTTGATTCCCAAGCTTAACGATTCAAGTTCGCTGACGCTTTCGATTAAGCTACGGTAACGCACCATCGACGGAGAGATCGTGCCACCCTCTCGCTTAATCGAAGTGAGGTCCGGAAAGATGTCAGCAAGTTGCTGTTCTAGTTCCTCAATTTCCTCTGTAATTTCACGCCGAGTGGTGGTCAGAAGACTGATCGCTTGTTGCCACTGGTCCGCGTGCCCCCCTTCGCTCAGCTGGGTGGACGCTGCTTTACAGATTGCATCAAGGGCGATTTGAGAGGAACTGGGGGTCAATCCATTGAATCTCAATTCATACGCAGTGCCTACATCACTAGTTGGTCCTTTGACGACCTCGAGGTTTCCATTGATCTGAAGGTTTCGAGCGATCTCGTTGGCATCTTTGCCGGTGATTCCGAAGACTCGACCGAGATTACCTTCTTTGACTGCCAAGCTGATTACCTCTTGGCTTGTAAGGATTGCTGTTAGGTCAATCTCTGTTGGAGATGTTTCCGCCACTTGCCGCTGTGGATTTTGGATTGAGATGTTGCTGATATTCAGAGTCGCAATGGATTGGAAGATTGCAGTTTGTTTTACATAAACTACATAACCAACCGCGAAGCCGATCAACCCACCCATCGTTGTCCAAGCAATGAGGGCGAGCAGCGTAGCCAGTAGATTGTTCTCTTTTTTCATCTGGAATGCTGAATCCATTAGGGTTTACGGTTGAGTGCTTACTGAATCTACATTCGCATCTTGATAATATTTTTCAATTTCCAGTATCGCTTTTTGAATTTCTAGTCCCGGGTAAGATTCCGCCAGGAACTTCAGGTGCTTAATGATAGAAGGCGTGCGGGGGCGAAGACGAGCAGCCTGTAACAATAAGGTTTCCGAGGATTGGGAACGTGCAGGGTCAAGAAAATCTGTTTCAACCATGAGAACGCGTGTTGCGTCATCTAATGGACTGAGTGCCAATGCGGAAGCCGCGTGTTGCCTAGCTAAACGCCATTGCTGAATATCCTGTCCCTCTAGCATTACTGTTTCGGGATCGACCTGATTCTCGTGCACCGCTCGTCGGACATTCATCGGTATCGACCATTCATGAGCAGCATTTGAGTCGGCGGCTTGTAACCGTACCAGAGTCTGGCAGCCGATCTGATGTTGTCGATCGAGAAGAAGTGAGGCCATCACACGGTGCCCCATTGCATCGAGGGGGTGAATCGTGATTTTGTCTCTCACTCGCTCTATCTCCGCGTCAAAATCCATAAGCCTATCGTGAATAGGAAGGTTTCGCTCCGCATGTCTCTGAATCATGATCCTTTGCCAAACGGCACCCGCGTCCAGATCGGAAGCCGCACACAGTAAGGCACCTGCCAGAAAAGTGCCAATTGCGAAATTGCCAAGGGTCATTCCATTCGCAGGTTGCGTATCAGCCTCTTTGATTTCATCTCTTTGGCGATCGAGATGGGAAACTCCTCCAGCAAGGATTGCAATCGTCAGGATCAGGGGGATATGAGTGATACCGAAGTCAAAGGATTGTGTAACGAGTAAAGATGCGATGGAGAAACCGGCAGCGATCGTCGTTGCTCGTATGAGTCTTGCTTGTGCGAGAGGGTAATGATCAACGGATCGAGTGATCCTAATCATCTGCTTGATAAGGATCAGGACACCGAGAATGATCATGGGCAAAAGCCAGATACCACCTTCAAGTAACCACTCAACGTGCATGCCGTCTGCATTGACCGCCCACCTTTCCACAGCATTCGAGCCATGAGGAAGCTGTGCATAACGATAGGTGCCTAGGCCAGATCCCATGGGTAGGTGCGCCAAGGCTGCCGTAAGGCCATCTTCCCATTTTCTGAGCCGCGGATTTTTTGAAGCTGTTCCATCAGTTAGCGTGGTAAGCCTAGCTTCCATTTCCTCGCGGATCCCCAAGCCATCTACTAACTGTATCGATCCGAATCCTAGAACAATGAACAGTAGAAGCCAGCCGAAGCGAAGATGGCGGAGGCTTACCAGTGCAAGAATCATCGTGGCAAAGCACATGCCGAGAAAACCGCCTCGAGAATTGCTTGCTAGAACACCCATGATCATGACGGCGGTACAAATAAATGATAATCCTGAGAGCCACATTCGCGTCGCTCTCGCAGCGCGTGTTGATCTCGAACGGAGCCAAGTGGCATAGAGGATACCTAGCACACAGCCCAAACATAGATTGATGTAACCAATGCAGGTATTGTTGTTGATAAAGGGGCCAAAGGGTCCATTGGCTCCAACGGGCGTGATCAACAGTCTCTGTCGTAGCTCTACATTCCAATCGCGATTTAGCCGGATCATATCAACGGAACCAAAGAAGCAGAACACGGTCCCCGCGAGCACTGGAACACCCAGTAAAATCCATGCAGCTCTCCGATCTTGATAACAGATTGAAGCTAGCCAGCACCCAGCCGCAAAGGTTAACGGAATGGATAGGGCTTGACGGGTCAAATGGGGGGCCACACTCACTGGAAAAGCTCGACTCGCCTCCGTAACCCCAGGAGCATCAGGCCATTCCAATACTTCCTTCCTCACCTCCGCCGTCAGCCAGCCCCTGTAAGCTTCATGGGATGCGGGGGATAATGTTTCCACAAGGGACGGAGGTAAGGGAACACATTGCAAGCCCGCAATTAACCAGATCAGCATCGACAGCTGGGTGAGCAGCGGTGGACGGAAAGCTGAGCGGCTCCAAGATAAGCCTAAACCGAAGACAATCAGAGCCAGAATCGCTTTGGTTGCATTGGCTTGAGTCCAGCGATGCCCACCTCCATCATCCCAAGCGCTCAGAACCGGTATTGCCGCGAGAGCAACCGCGAGCGCTACCAGGGAAACTTGTCTGGCTTTGGACATCGTTGCCTTTTGAGGTCAGATGAAATCGTGGAAAAGGATTCGGTTCTTTGCTTCAGTATGCACTGAGAAAACCTCGTCATTTAAGGCAATATTCCATGTCAATATGATCGATGTCTCGAACCAATGCCTCCGTATGGAATGTATCACTTAGTACGGTTGTAGGTGGAGCCACAATCTGATTCGATGCATTGGACTAAGCTCTGGTCTCCTCCATGCCAAACATCCCCAAGGCAAGAATCGCCATCAACGCCGGAGACCACCACCCTAGTGGACTGCGGATGCCCACGGGGAGAGTAGCAAGAAAGACGAGAATCAATATCTTGATGAGGGAAGCATGGGCAAAAGGCAGTGGAGTCTTTTGGATCTTCTCGCAACCGGCCTGGGCGTTGACTGGGGTGGAAATGAGCTTTGCAAGATAATAGATTTCGCTGTGAGTCGGATCTCCTGCGATGAAAACTGCATCGCTTCCACCGCAAGATTATCGAGTAATCTTTGATGACGGATATGGATACGAAGATCAGAAAGAGCAATTCCTCAAACTACCAACGGTGGCAGATCTGTCTGGAAGTAATCAACTAAATTCATTAAGTTTCTTCGGAGTCGTCTCAGCTTGGTGTAAGGATGAGTCACTCGACCATCATGATTTATCTTGCTTTGGAATCCAACCTTCGATGTGGTAACGGATGTTGCAGAGAAAGGCGGTAAAGTTATTGCGTCAACTCCGTTGGTCGCTGCCTTCTCCCAAGGCTGCGCCGGTCCATTGGCACGTGGGAAGACCTAATTTTGGTGATGACCTAAATCCGTTCCTGTTTCAATACCTTCTCGGCCGGAAGGTGAAGCTTACGAGGGGGAGGGCACGGTATCGAATTCTTGGGATGGGCAGCATTCTGCACAAAGTGGATGAGCACTGTGACGTTGTGGGCAGCGGTCTGCTAGATCCAGCACCCAATTGGTCACCTAGTGCCAAAAAGGTTGTTTCCTTGCGTGGGGAATTATCAGCAAAGGTTTCAGGTCTGCAGCCAGATCACTTGGGCGATCCAGCGATCTTTCTACCGCACTTGTATCCATTGTCCAAAGAGAAGACTCATCGGTATGGATTTATCCCACACCACAGTGAGGTGAAGAAAGTGAAGCGATATATCCCCAAGGATTGGCTCTTCATCGATCCTTCCGGGAATCCACTTTCCGTACTTCAAGCCATCGTCGCTTGCGAAAATATAGTCAGCCGATCCTTGCACGGATTGATTTGTGCGGATGCATATGGTGTCCCGAATGCATGGCTGCATCCCCTTGAGGCAATGCGTGGCGTGTGTTTTAAGTATCGTGATTACTATTCGACCATGACCGAATCCAAGCAGCCAGCTCGCATTGGCGATCGGGAGTTGAAGCGAGAGGGTGAATCTCTCGACTTTTTTACTTCGTCGTACCGGTATGACCTCGAAAGCTACATAAATGCGATTCGTCACCTTGGCCAAAAACTGTAAGCTTTCCCCCATTCGCCTTGGATGGTAGTCGTTCCCGATATCAAATCCTATTTGAATAAGTCTTTGAAGCGAGGCGGATCCTTTTCTTTTATGAGTGCCAGAGCAATTGCCGGTTTAAATGTGGGGCAATGGTTGAGCATTTAAAGTGATTGAAAGAGGGTGTAGTGAAATGACGATTCAAGTCTCCGAACTTCGACAGGAAGCTAAAGAGGATTCGCACGATTTAATTGCGAGAGTGTGTTTCAAGGGACGCGCACGTGATGTCGTGTTTTCTAGGTTTTCCTCTGAATCACAACTGTTCCAATCTGAACCCAGTTTTGATCCGTTCTTGATTCTGCTTCTCTTACCCGCCATGCGAGTGGGGGAGGCGATCGAGATCGAGGGCGAAGTTGATGATCTCTTGTTGTACCGTGTTCAAACACTCATTCAGGATTTGCTGCAAGATAACGTTCCGAATTTACAGAGGGTGGAAATTCAAGCACAGGCTAGAAAACGTGGTTTGAAACAGGTTCGCTACCATGTTGCGACAGGTTTTAGCGGTGGAGTGGACAGTATGCATCTTTTAGATGCTGCTATCTTTCGCAAATGCGTTCCTGACGAAATGCGGGTGAGTCTTCTGGTCCATAATGGACTAGGATCGGTTACTGATAGTGGACAATTTGAAAATAATCTCCAACACACTCGGCAATGGGCCGAGAAACTTCAGATCGAATATGCCGGTGCCAATTGTGATGTGAAAGATTACTATTCCGGTCTCTCTTTCGGGGTTTCTCATCACCTGCGTAACGTGGCAGCTGCTCTTTCCATTGCACATTTGCATGAGAGCTATCTTTATTGCTCTTCGATGGACCTGCGCACATCGGTAAGAATCAAACAATCCAAGTCACTCAATCATGTTGAGGCAAATTTGCTTCCCATGTTCAATACAAAGCAGAATCGGTTCCACTCGTTTGGATCTGAGCATCCGAGGATTGAAAAGATCAGCCAAGTAATATTGAACCGTAATTTGGCAATGGGGCTCAACGTGTGTGCGCGACCGAATCACGATAACAGTCGCTTTATCAATTGTGGACGTTGCTACAAGTGCTTTCCCGTTCTATTGGCTATCAGAGAATTTGGCGACTTGGAAAGCTATAAAAAGCATTTCGATCTAGACGCGTTCCAAGAGTTATACGTGAGGTGCATGCTCAATATGTTCTGGCGAGGTTCCCGACATCAGGGAAACCAATTCGTTCGACACAACTTCAGAATGCTAAGACATTCTAAATTGCATCAGCCTTGGTGGGTTCGGTTCTTGTCGAAGTTTGTACCTGAACCTCTCGTAAAATCAGATTTGAATCGCCTTCGATCGGTCGCTAAAGCAAACCATGTTCCACCATCTGAGACTTGAAGTTTAGGCAAGAATATCCTTGACCACCGTGCCGTGGACATCGGTCAGACGGAAATCTCTTCCCTGGTGTTTGAAGGTTAGACG
>JAYYHM010000435.1:0-4615 GCA_036148415.1 Planctomycetota bacterium | reverse complement strand
GGTTCCAGAGACGCATCGGACTGCGAAGACAAATATCTACACGACTTAATTGAAACATCCCGCGTCGCTTGGATGTCAATCTCCTTTGGAATCTAACTTGCCCCAGGGTAGGTAGAGCTACAGGATGAAATTCGGGATCAGAATCGAAATCATCAGGTAAATCATCCCTCGCCACACCTTTTAGTGCCCTTGGTGTCCGATTTTCGATCTGCATTTCGCTCACAAAGGGAATTCCCAGTGAGCATGTTCTTGGTATGGTGCGAGCTACCCTGATACCTTTTCGAGTAAGAAGATAAACCCAGACTAAATCCGTTGCAGCCAAGACGAACAGAATTAGATCAATGAGCACTGCAACCACGAAGGCGGACGGGATGACGATCGCAAGAAGACAAACGGCCAAAGAAAGACCGATTAAACCAACCCATCCCCAGGTTGGGAAGATCCTTAATCTCCACGCTACGAACACTACCGGCGAGGAGAGAAATGCAAATAACAACCAAGGCAGCTGCACTTGCCAACGTAACGATCCCCCGAAGATCTGCTGTATCATCTCTTCCATGGCAGTACCCAATTCCATGTCAACTCTCCACCATTTTGCCAGATGACGGCGAGAGGAAATACGCTCGCGATGACCTCAAACTACAGAGCGATCGTAACGGTCTTATTCTCTGTATAAGCACGCAAGCCTTCTTCTCCTAGTTCTCGACCGTGCCCGCTCATTTTGAAACCACCAAAAGGTGCCGCAGCATCAAAAACGTCATAGCAATTGACCCAAACGGTACCTGCTCTCACCCGAGTGGCAAATTCGTGGGCTAAAGCCACATCGCAAGTCCACACCGCTGCTGCAAGACCATAGAACGTATTGTTGGCGCGTTGAATGATTTCTTCTTTGTCTTCGAAGGTCAGAACACTGAGTACAGGCCCGAAGATTTCATCTTGTGCGATCGCCATATCATCATTCACACCATCGAAGATCGTTGGGGCAATGAAGTATCCTTTCTCTCCAACCCGTTCACCGCCGGTCAAGCAGGTGGCACCTTGCTCCTTACCTTTTGCAATGTATGACATAATCTTATCGTACTGGGACCGGTCAACCTGAGGCCCCTGTTGCGTATCCGCTGCAAACGGATCGCCGACTTTCCTCTGTAGAGTGAGTTTCTGCAGTTTTTCGATGAATTCCGCATGTCTTGATTTGTGCACAAAAACGCGACTACCCGCACAACAACATTGACCCTGATTTAAGAATAAACCCACGTACGCTCCCTCCACTGCGGCATCGAGATCTGCATCATCAAAAATCACATTGGGACTTTTGCCCCCAAGCTCAAAAGTAAGTCGCTTCAAGGTATCTGCCGACTCCCTTGTGATAACCTGTGCTGTCCGGTGCTCCCCGGTGAATGCAACTTTATCAATCATTGGATGCTTTACGACGGCAGCTCCTGCAGTCGGACCGAAACCTGGCACGATATTGATTACACCATCTGGAATCCCTACCTCCTTCGCTAACTGAGCCAGCCTCAAACAGGTAAGAGGTGTCTGCTCAGCTGGCTTCATCACTACTGTGCAACCTGCCGCGAGTGCGGGTCCCCACTTCCAAGCGACCATTAAAATAGGGAAATTCCAAGGGATGATCTGTCCAGCGACCCCGACGGCCTCCTGACGTGTGTAGCAAAAGTGGTTTCCCCGGATCGGGATTGTTTTTCCGTGGATCTTATCCGCATAGCCGGCGTAGTATCGCAAACAATCGATTGCAAGTGGCAGATCTACCGTCAGGCTGTCTTGATAAGGCTTTCCATTATCTAGAGTCTCCAAGGCGGCCAACGATTCGATTTCTTGCTCCATCCGATCCGCCAACAGATAGATCAGACGCCCTCGGTCCCTCGCATCCATCTTGGACCAAGGTCCTTCATCAAAGGCCTTCCGGGCAGCGATCGCAGCAAGACTGACATCTTCTGCATCGCCTTCGGCAATTTGCGCGATTTCTTCTTCGGTAGCCGGATTAACAGTCGCGAACGTCTTGCCACTTTGAGCTGGAACCCACTCACCGTTGATAAAGCACTCGGTATGCTGAATCTGCACATCGCTTTGGGATAAGACATCACTTGACATATGTGAACTCACAAAAAATATGAACCTGGGAGAGACAAACTACGGATGAAAAAGAGAGAATCAAATCAGGATTTGATCTCAGCTGGGGATAGTCTAATGCAAAATGTCCTTCCAGAGTGGCCCAAACCCATTGAATGGCTGACTTCAGGAACTGAAAATGCAAGAGTTCCTATCCCATTTGCCCAAAAGGAAGAGTGTCCTATGATCCCACGAAGCGATGCCAAACTTCCTGGTATCGGAAGAGAATATCGAGCAATATTTTTCAACTTGCAGATTCACAACTTTTAGCATTATCCCTCAAAATAAAAGCGCTACCTTGGAACTTTCGTTTCTCGCTTATCTCCGCGGCAGGTGTCGATCACTTCCACAAGTCCATTTGGGAATCGGTGATGACGCGGCTGCAATTCGTGCATCCGATCTATTACAGCTTTCCTGCACAGACCAAATAATCGATGGCGTAGATTTCATTTCTGCCAAGCATGATCTCGCAGATGTCGGTTACAAAGCAGTTGCGATCAATGTAAGTGATATCGCTGCGATGGGAGGAGATCCACTAACGGCCTTGGTTACCTTAACACTGCCACGCACCAATGCTACTCAGATTGCTGGGCATGTCTATGAAGGTATTCTCGAAGCCGCAGCGGAATACAACCTCGCTATCGCCGGTGGAGATATCTCCACCTATGAAGGCCCCCTCGCTATCTCTGTATGCATGCTTGGAGAAGTTGAAGAGAATCATTTATGGCGGCGGAGCGGAGCAAAAGAAGGTGACGCAATTCTGATCACTGGTCCCGTAGGTGGTAGCATCAGTGGGCGACACCTTCGGCCCAAACCGAGGATCCCACTTGTTAAAACGTTGCGCTCGCTTGTTTCAGTAACAGCAGCAATTGATATCAGCGATGGTCTATCCTTGGATCTTGATCGTCTGTGCGCAGCAAGCGGTGTAGGGGCCGAGCTTCAAACCGAACGTATCCCCATCCATTCCGATGCCTTGGCACTTTCAGAGACATCCGGTAGATCTGCATTCCAGCATGCATGGTCAGATGGAGAAGACTTTGAATTGATCCTGACCATGAGTCAAGCTGAGGCTGATTTATTACGACAAGAACACTCTCATTTGGGTCTGCACCAAATTGGAAAAACTGTAGGACGCACAGGTCTCTGGAAAAAACACGAACGAAAGCTAGAAAGACTCCCACCTCAGGGTTACATGCATTAGCCGGGAAATCTATCAGCTAGCCCACCAGTCTTCACTGCCTCACAAGGAACACAATATGAAGGTTGAACAGGATATCATCAAACTCACCTCAGATCTGATTCAATCTGTAGTCGCTAGTGACTGGGAAACCTACTGCCGACTTTGCGCGAGTGATATTACTTCCTTTGAACCGGAAGCAGAGGGTTATCTCGTTCAGGGGATGCCTTTCCATAAACACTATTTTGACCTCGAAAATCAATCACCGTACGCGGGGGTTACCACCACGCTGAGTTGCCCACATGTTCGGCTCATGAATGACGTTGCCGTGATTGCGTATGTCAGAATCTCGCAAAGATCAGATGCCGATGCGACTAGCACGACTACCACCAGTCGAGAAACTAGAGTCTGGCAGAGAATTGGCGGCGAGTGGAAACACGTGCATTTCCATCGCTCGTGAAAACCTGAAGCATGAAGGGACCCCGACGCCAAGTGGGGTAAGGACTCAGTTCAGCGACACGGTGGGATAGGCTATCACTGAGCAAAACTAGGATTTTCTCCATAGTTTCTTCCCGAATTCGCCCTCGATCATTAGAGCACGCTCGCCCTGAGAAATAATCACGAGGCCTGAGAACCCTATAGAATGGCGGGCGTCCGATTGCTTTTTACCGAAGTAGGGAAGTCTTGAGCAGGGAACTTAGGAACTCGGCGAACAATGGCCTGACCTAGAGTATCATTTACTAGAGATCTCCTGAATTTCTTTTGTGAATCCACTTAAGAAATTCAGGTACAAGTCTCACCCCATTCCACATCAACCAACGAGATATTTGATGCAGGCTAAGCGATATCGTGCTGCTATTTTCTTTTGCCTCTTGGCTTCTTTTCAACCATTAATGGCTGACCAAAATAGACCAAATATTCTATGGATCACCAGTGAAGATAACGGCCCAGAACTAGGATGCTATGGCGATCGGTACGCAGACACTCCCAATATTGATGCGTTAGCTAAGAAATCGTTGAGATACAAAACTTGTTGGTCTAACGCTCCGGTGTGCGCCCCAGCACGAACCACAATCATCTCGGGAATGTATGCCACGAGCCTCGGTGGTCAACACATGCGTAGCGGAATAAAAATCCCTACTCAAGTGAAGCTATACCCTCAATTACTCAGGGAATCAGGTTATTACACTTCGAACCGGTCGAAAACGGATTACAACTTTGATGGCGAGGGAGGTGGATGGAATGAAAGTGGGCGTAATGCTCATTGGCGAAATCGACCCAATGAAGAAACCCCATTCTTTTCTGTATTTA
>JAYYHM010000434.1:0-5824 GCA_036148415.1 Planctomycetota bacterium | reverse complement strand
TCAAAGAGTCTGGTGTTAGTTAGATGGTCATCGCCATCCACCATGGCACGTTGGATCCATGTAGCAACACCTTGATGCAAGATTGCGCGTACATTTCCAAGTTGTAGGAACATCTGGGTGAAAATTGGATCCCCGTAAGTTTTGATGAACCGTACGAGTTGTTCCCACTTCTGGGGATGAGAGACCATTTCTAATGGAGAAAGTCTGAGAGTCTGACTATGTGCTAGCCAGCTCGCGAGCATCGTTTCGGTTAAGCGTTCCAGCTGAGGAATGAGTGTGTCGGCGACACGATTTTGATTTTCTTCAGAGTTCTGGTCCAACTTCAATGAAGCAGCATTGGTTTGCGAGGATTCAGCCAAGGCTGCAACAAGGGATCGATGACCGAATCGGAAAAGGGAATCAAATTCAGTGACCGCTCCAATTCCGATGGGGTTGCTCTGTTCCATTTCCCTCGCGGTTTCAATCAGACGGCAGGTTTCGGCGATGAGTCCGCGTCGCGGCAGCCACTGCATAAGATGACGTAACACACGTTGCCTCAAGCGAGCCAAGTAGATCTTGACCGGGTCACCCCCGCGTGCGAGAGGAATGTAGAGTAGATTCTTGTCCTGTAATGCTTGGATGAACTGAGGGAAAAACTCTTTGATATCAGCTGGCTTGCAGGCAATAATTGCTCCGAACAATCGTATTGCATGGAGATCGTCTTCGGCGAGTTCAGCGTCACTGAGCCACGCATCCGGATCGTCAGTCAAACTGAGAATCGCTCCATCGATCAAACGCCTCGCGTCCGACATTTCAACTGCAGTACCGATAATGCGTTCCATCAAAGAATCTCGAAGGACGCGACAGCGATCGTAGCTGCGCATGGAATCTTTATCGCTACCTGCAGGTGCTACATGGTGTTCTTGAACGGAAGCCAGAAGTTCGAGCAGACCGATTCGATTTTCTTTCGCTCTCTTGGACCAAGCTTCGAGGGATTCCAAACGGTCCGACCGATCACTAGGATCCTGATCCGTGACAGCAACATCAGCGGCCAGTGCCCACATTCTCGCGAGCGACTTCATAAAGCTGAGATGCTCGGTTAATCTTCTTGATTCGGCTTCGAGCGTATCCTGACTTCCATCATTACCTGCCTCGAAGATGGCTCCGTCATTTCCATCGTCCGTCGTATCGTTGTAAGTAACGTCCTCGTAGGCGGCGCCGTAGAGATCATCAGATTCATCCGCTTCGTGAAGTTCACGGTCCCAATCTCGGTTGCCGACTGACTTCTGATTCTCACTGAGTTCGAACAGGGGAGCAGACCAGAATTCTTCGGCATTAGCTTCAAAGTAGTCAAACAGGCGTCGAACTTGGGGCCAAATATTTTGATCGGCAACACTCTGATTTTTGGTCTCTTTCTGATCAACGCTGCCCAATTCGTTTTCCGCTCCTGCCGAATTCGCGGGCGGTGTAGTTTCATTCCGGGATTCTTTCTGTCTATTCCAATGACTGCGAAGTCTCAGAAGCCACTGCTCGGATAAATTTGGAAGGGAACTGTCTCCCAATCGAAGGCCGATCCGTTCCGCATGACTTAGCCAATGAACCAATAGAGCCATAGCGGGCACGAAGTCTTCTCGATCGAGCAAGGCGGAGATCACCAGAGCATAGGCTCGCGGGGAATCAAAGAGATCAGCATGAGGAGCCCAAAAACCTACGTTTCCCGCTTCGGCTCCGCCCTCGTGCCACAGGTGTAAGGCTCTCGCAACGAGTTTGGCTGATTCGTAAGACTCCATTGGGTCGGCGGCTTCGACGGAGGAAATGGTGTGGGCCGCGTAGGTACGCCACCACTCCGCCATCTCGCGGTATTGTCTATCCATTTTCTGATAGACGGCCTGGTCATCCTGTGCCGCCGCCTCACTCCAGACGTGCGCGGTGTACCCAAACAGGTGCTCAATTAGCGTGACCATGCTGTCAACGCGAGAATCATGAACGCCGCTGTCGGGCCCCGGATAGAGGCTGAAGTTACCCCCGAATCCAATAATGTCCCACGGGTCAAGCATGGCGCCACATTCGATGCCACGTTGCAGAAGATCAAACGCAGTGGCTGGAACCTCAGATCCCTTGCGCAGGTTCCCCGTTCTAATCGCCCTGCGACCAAGTGTCATCAGGCAATCGATACGGCAGGTCATTCGTGATGACGCAGCAGCGACCTCATCTGTCTGCCGTTTAGCCGCATCGGGGTAGCCCATTCTTGCGTACAATCTTGCAAGTTGGACATGCTGGAGTTGAGCCGCTCGACGTTCTGCCAACGCTGCGTTGAGGTGTTGTCTTGCCGCTCCGAAAGGCTGACGCCTCAATTTTTGTTCTTGATTGAGTCGTTCACGGTGAGGTCCCGCTAGTCGTTGGAGACGATCTTCATAGTAAGCATCCCTGAAGGCAGCGATCGGCTTCATCAGGGATCCAAGCGTGATTTCACTCGTATGCCATCCCGGGCCCCAACCATTGATTGCCGAGGCCATTAAGATGGTACCCGCAAGCACCGATGCAGCCTCTTTGAGGATCTCCTCGGGATCAATTTCCTCGTTATCTTTGAGGCGACTGAGCAGCGCTTCCATCGTGACTTGTCTGACAACAAATCGATTGTAGTAACCTTCTTCGGTCACCGACCGATCATCCCAACCACCGAAATGATAATTGGGGCGACGATTCACAGGGTGATCAAAGTCATACGCTCGGGGATCCATCGCGAGTTCATGGACCCTTTCCGGATCGAAAGAGGCTGCGCGAAGAATATTGGGATCGGTTTCCCGAAGCATTTCGATCGCAGTTTCAATCAGATCGTGATAAGGCCCCATCGAGATACCCGCTGATTGAATGTACAGCGGTATCGGTCTGACGAACTCATGGCGGTATGGCTGGCATTGACGGTTTTCCAGCATAGCTACCGGTCGGTAACCCACAAAATCATCGAGCTGATCAATTGCGTTCTGGATGATCTCCGAGTCGCTCGCTTGCAGGTTGCCCGCAAGTAGCACTTCAGCGGCTTTTGCCATGAAGAACCCGTTGAAGATCAATTCGGGCACTTGGTGGAACAGGAGGTCGCGATGGAAATCTAAGTAAGCGGGGAGCAGTTCGCTCCACAGTAGTCGGATGACCCGCGACGCTTGTTTGCAATCTTGAAAAGCTGCTTCGTTTTGTTCTAATGTTTCAAGCGTTTCAACAAGCCAATCCCTCACGACAAGCCATGCAGCGGGCCCGGTCAGGGGGTCACCCATGACGGCTACGCTGTATAGATCGTTCCAAGCTCTCAGGGTGGCTGGGTCCGCACTGCCGGAAGAGAAGTTAAGATAGCCCGCCAGCCGATGGAGCTGTTCGCTCATGTTTTCGGGTAGCGGGAGATTCGACATTTGACTGCGGACTTTATAGAGGTACAGACAAGCTGGTGATGGGAAAGAGCATCAGGATTCCTCAGCTGGAATCAACTTGATTTCATTCATTCCGCGATGAGAAAGTTTCTCAACTGAGAGAGCTACTTCTTCGCTTTTTTTGCCGCTTTCTTCACACTGGTTGTTTTCTTCTTTGCTGCTTTTGATTGGGTAGCAGCTGCTTTTTTCTTAGCTGCCTTTTTCTTAGTTGATTTCTTTTTAGATTTTGCAAAGGCCTTGGCCCAGCCATCGGCGTATTTTTCGTTAGTGCCGACGCGTAGGATGGTCATGATTTACTCCTGTCGCTTTCAAGATCAGTAAATTGGTTTCATGTTTGTATGATGAAAATGGCGTGTTGAAAATGGGGGGCAAGCTCCGGTGCGATAGACTTCCGTCTGTTCATTGCTGGATCCGATTCGTTGGGTCAAGGTAGATTAGTTGCCCGCATGGATACTTTTATACCTTGCCTTGCGAAGTCCATCTTCATTCTCGGGGTCTTCACCGAGACGTTCTCGCAAGTTCCGTTCGTAGATCTCGAAGTTACCTTCACACCAAGTGAGTTTGCCGTCACCTTCGAAAGCCAAAATGTGGGTGGCCAAACGGTCAAGGAACCAGCGGTCATGACTCGTTACAACCACACAGCCCGCAAAGTTAGCGATCGCTTCTTCCAGAGCCCGTAGCGTATCGACATCCAAGTCATTAGTTGGCTCATCGAGTAATAAAACATTACAGCCCCTACGTAGCAATTTCGCAAGGTGCACGCGATTCCGTTCTCCGCCAGAAAGATTCCCGACCTTCTTTTCTTGATCAGGTCCTTTAAAGTTGAATCTCGAGACATAAGCTCGAGACGAGATGTTTCTGCCACCCATGACAATGGTCTCAGTGCCGCCACTGATCTCTTCAAACACCGATTTGTTGTCATCCAGGGAATCTCGGCTCTGATCGACGTATCCAAGATCCACTGTATCACCGACACGGATGCTTCCACCATCAGGCTCCATCTGTCCTGTAAGCATCTTGAAGAGGGTCGTCTTTCCCGCACCGTTAGGGCCGATCACCCCCACAATTCCCCCGGCTGGTAGCCGGAACGAAAGGTCGTTAAATAGGACCCGCTCACCGAAGGCTTTCTTGATGTTGTTCGCTTCAATGACCAGCTCACCGAGATGACGTCCAGACGGAATCTGAATCTCGAGTTCGTCAGGACGATCTTCGAATGTCTGAGCTGATAATTCTTCGTAGGACTTGATTCGAGCTTTACTTTTGGCCTGTCTCGCTTTGGGGCTCATGCGAATCCACTCAAGTTCGCGAGCCAACGTTCGTTCTTTGGCCTTTTGTTGACGTTGTTCAATGTTGAGGCGCTTTTGTCTTGCCTCGAGCCAAGCCGTGTAGTTTCCTTCAAATGGGAGACCACGGCCCCGATCAATCTCCAGAATCCATTTGGCGACATTGTCCAAGAAGTATCGGTCGTGCGTTACAGCGACAACCGTACCTGGATATCGATCAAGATGCTGTTCGAGCCAAGCAACACTCTCTGCATCAAGGTGATTCGTCGGTTCGTCAAGTAGCAACAAATCAGGTTGTCGAATGAGAAGTTGACAGAGCGCGACTCGACGCTTTTCACCTCCAGACAACTTGGATACATCTGCATCCGGCGGTGGGAGATTCATGATGCTCATCGACAATTCAACCTGGCGATCCAATTCCCAAAGGTTGCCAGCGTCGATTTTGTCCTGAAGCGTTGCCATTTCGTCGCAAAGCTTGGTCATCTGATCGTCGTCGGTCACTTCGCCGAGCGAAACGCTAATTTCGTTGTACCGGTCAAGAATGGCTTGCCGCTCAGCGACCGCCATTTGCACATTTTCAAAAACGGTTTTGGTCTCGTCCAAAGGTGGTTCTTGAGGTAGGTAGCCAACAGTGAAGCCGTTGCTAAGTCTCGCAGTTCCATCAAAGTCGGTGTCTTGGCCGGCCATGATTCGCAGCAATGTTGACTTTCCCGCTCCATTGGGTCCGAGTACGCCAATTTTCGCGCCGGGGTAGAAAGCGAGCCAAACATCATCCAATACCGTCTTCTGGCCGTGCTTTTTGGTCAGATTCTCAACCTGATAGATATATTGGCGTGACATAGGTGGCTTCGGTCAAAAGGAAGTTCGAGAGATGCGTCCATCACCGGATTGTGATTGAGGCGATATAGCTTGAGAGCTGTAACAGTTTGTTGTACGCAGATTTTGGCTGATGACAAGTTCCCTCCACCGATTCACCACTCCGGCAGACACGTCTTTTTTATCTCAAGGTGCCTTTTTTGTTGTCACAGGCTCTGCCACTCAGAAAGGAGATCGTAGATTCGATCTGGATGGGGTGATCAAGAGGTTGAGTTCCCTAAATCGAAAGGGGTTAACCTCAAGCCGACTCTCTTAATTAATCCT
>JAYYHM010000433.1:0-7289 GCA_036148415.1 Planctomycetota bacterium | reverse complement strand
ACCATGAATTGGTTATCAATCAAAAAGGAGCCATACTAGGAATTGACCCTGAAACCGGGAATGAGTTGTGGAACTGCGAAGCCATTCAAGACTACATCGTCCCCTGCGTGATCGCTAAAGGTGACTTGCTCTACTGTAGTGGTGGACGCACCAACAGGACCTTCAGTATTCGTGCAGGCGGGAGGGGAGATGTCACAGAGACTCACCTGATTTGGGAGGTATCAAGAGGAGCAAATGTGACCAGTCCGATTCTGGTAAAAGATTACCTTTATTGGTCGCATGATAAAGCAATTGCGCTTTGCCTGCGGGCGAGTGATGGCGCAGAAATGTTCCGAGAGCGTCTTCCCACCCGAAGTCGAGTCTATGCTTCGATTGTGAGCGACGGAGAGAAACTCTTCCTGACCACGCGAGATGCGGGGGTACTAGTACTCGCTGCGACGGAGGAATACAAGGAACTTGCGATTAATCAATGCGGTTCCAAAGAAGAAAAATTCAATGCTACGCCAGCCATCATCGAAAATCGTCTTATTTTAAGATCCGATCGAGCTATCTACTGCATCATGAAAACCAGCACAAAGAAAAACGCTGAATAGTAAGGTAAGAAATTCAACCGATTGGAAAAACTAAAAAGTCAACGAGTGGCACTCTTTATGATTCATCGCATACAATTTGGCAGATTCATGTGACGGAGTTGCGATTTACGAATCCCATCCAATTCCCATGAGTCAAAGCGGCTAAAGTCGTCTTGCCATGTTCAACAGAGTAGGGCAGGGAAGAGGACAGGCGATTTCATCAGCCCTTCCGATTTGAAAAAGCTGCTAAACCTGCTGGTTTGTTGTGACCATAAGATTACATTCAAACCTATAACAAATACATCACCTCGACTAACTTCATTCAGAAAACACCATGTTGCTTCGTCTTTTTCTATCTCTCGTAGTCACTTCCTGCCTCGCTCCAGTGATGGAAGCCAATTCTTCCCAACTGTCAGTGGATCAAGGTGACCACATCTGTCTTGTGGGCAACGCTCTATGCGAGGGGTTACAGCATCAGAATCACTGGGAAGCAGCACTGTATCAGAGGTTTCCGGAGCATGATCTTGTAGTTCGGAATCTGGGATTCCCCGGGGATGAACCTCTTGAGCGGATCCGCTCTGAAAATTTCGGAGACCCGGACCAACACCTCACACACAGCAGTGCATCCGTCATTCTTTTCTTTTTTGGCTATAACGAATCTTTTGCAGGTCAAGAAGGCTTAGCAAGCTTCAAGGAAGAACTTACTCAACTGGTTGAGGAGACGCAGGAAAAAGATTACGGCAAGGGCTCACCTAAGATCGCACTCATTTCTCCGATAGCTTTTGAACAGACCAACGATCCAAATCTGCCAAAAGGGGATGTACACAACCAACGATTATTGATGTACACCAACGCCATGAAGGAAGTGGCTGATGCTTGTGGCGTGGTGTTTGCAGATGTTTACACACCCACCTTGAGATTATTTAGCCAAGAGAAAGAACGCTACACGCTAAATGGATGCCACCTCAATTCAAAAGGTTATAAGGCTTTTGCTCCAATCCTGATGACTGCACTATTCGGAGGACAACCTGCCGATGGCATTTCGGAAGAGTTGGTAGGCGAAATCGATGACAAGAACTTTCACTGGTGGCATCGCTACCGAGCTGTCAATGGTTACTCGATCTACGGATCTCGCGGCAAAGCGGGTAATGATGGCACCTACAATAATACTGACGTGATGGAGCGTGAGCGTGCAATCCTTGATGAAATGACGTCGAATCGAGATCAGCGAATTTGGATGCTCGTCAAGGGAAAAGCGATTGATACATCCGTCGATGACTCCAACACTCTGCCGTTTATTGAACCCAAAACAAACGTCGGCGGACCGGATGATCCAAATGCGAAACGCGGTAAGCTTGGCTCCCTTGATTACTTGACAGCCAGTGAACAAGCCAAGCTGTTCAAGATCCATCCAGATTTTGAAATACAACTTGTTGCTTCAGAGGAACAGTTCCCTGAGCTGGCTAACCCTGTTGCTCTTAATTTTGACAATCAAGGACGACTCTGGGTTGCTACCATGCAGTCGTATCCGCAGTGGAAACCAAAGACGAAGCTAAATGACAAGATTTTAATTTTTGAAGATAAAAATGGTGATGGTTCAGCTGATGAATGTAAAGTGTTCATTGACGGACTCCATCAACCCACGGGCTTTGAAATTGGTAATGGGGGTGTCTACATCGCAGAACAGCCCGATATTATTTTCGCTCAAGATACCGATGGAGATGATATAGCGGACACCCGCACGCGACAGCTCTTTGGCTTTGACTCCGCAGATTCACACCATGGAATTGCAGCATTTGAATGGGGACCGGGAGGGAATCTCTATTTTCAAGAAGGAACATTCAAATTCTCGCAGATAGAAAGCCCTTATGGTCTAACCAGGATGTCCGAAGCCGGTATCTGGAGACATCATCCCAAGACCCACGAGCTTACAGCATTTTGTAATTTTGCTTTCGCGAACCCGTGGGGACATGTATTCGACCGATGGGGGCAGAATTTCATAGGTGATGCGTCACCAGGTAACAGCTATTGGGCTGCTCCCTTGACTGGCAGGATTGATTACCCACTCAAGCATCCCGGCGGTAGTCAGCACCGACGAATTGCAGGGACGACGGGTGGTGATCCCGCATACAAATTCCCCACTTTCTACACCAAACGGACTCGCCCATTAGGTGGCTGCGCGATGGTTTCAAGTCGACATTTTCCACCGGAAATGCAAGGCAATTTCCTCGTCACCAACTGCATCGGCGACCGTGGAATCCTCAACCACACCGTCGCAGAAGAGGGTTCCGGATTCAAAGGCACCGAGGTGGAGCCACTTCTCATGTGCGATGATGGAAATTTCCGTCCTGTAGACATCCAAATTGCACCTGATGGAACTCTTTACATTATCGACTGGCACAATGCACTTATCGGACACCTGCAACACAATCTTCGAGAACCAAACCGAGATACAAGTCACGGGCGTATTTGGAGACTAAAGCATAAAACCCGACCCGTTCTTGAACCTGCTAAGATCGTGGGTCAACCTGTTGGATCTCTACTTGAACTGCTTAAATTGCCAGAAGATCGCACTCGCTATCGAGCAAGGAGAGAGCTTGCTCAACGCCAGACTCAATCCGTGATGCCGGAATTGCAAAAATGGATAGCTGGATTATCCGCGGAAGACGAAGAGTATGAACATCACCTGCTCGAAGCACTGTGGATTCATCAAACCCATCATCAGATCAATTTGGAACTTTTACAACAGCTTTTGGGAGCCTCGGACCATCGCGCTCGCGCTGCGGCAACCCGCGTGCTCTCATTCTGGTTAGACGAAGTACCCAACCACGCTGAATTACTCGCCCAATGCATCGAAGATGAGCATCCCAGGGTACGTCTCGAAGGTGTAAGAGCGGTCAGCTTTCTTCGCGGTGATGAGGCGATCGAACTGGCCCTCGGCGTTCTTGAGAGTGATCTTGATGAGTATCTGCAGTACACCCTAGATGAAACAATGCGTCGACTTGAGCAATGATCAATGAAACGCACCGTTCAATACGGTATTTCTATGTCATGATTGACTTACTCCAGCCAGTCAATCATCAGTAACTTGAATGATTGCAGATTCATTAGCTTGAGACGGTGGTTGGGCAAATTGTTTCGAGCAAAGATCAATCGGACCAAAACTGTTACTTCAACACACCAAAAGCGGTTCACTGCGGGGGTTTGTCTGAATATATGAATACCTAAACCGACAACCGATCCTGAGTCTCAATCCCACGCACGACTTCGATGTACTATCGGGGCTCGTGCCTCTTTTAAGATCATGCCCTTAAGGCCCCGACGTAGTTCCCATGATATCGATCAATCGAATACTTTTCCTGTGCCTGTTCACCGAAGCAGTTCTACTCAGCATTGCTACTGGGCAACACCACGACCATCATGGATCACATCAGATTTCTAAACCTGAACCTCCAAAAATCTTTCTGGATAAAAGTCCACGGATCGTTGCATATCAGCTGAAGCGGTTAGACAACCAAAGATTGTTGATGGTGGAACGTGACACTAATGATTCGAAATACGTACCAGTTTTTCAAGCGATTCTAGGTCGAGCTGGAATGACAGCTCAATACCGTCAAGAAGCAGTATCTGCTTTAGCTGTACTTCTCGATGAATCGCCGGAAAAAATCCTTATGAAAGCAATTGAAGAGATTGATGAGAAAAAATCAGAGGGATTAAAAACGGCTGAGCAACTCATCGAAATGCTGATCAATCAGCCTAACGAAGCTTTAATCGTAGCGGAGCAAGATATCCAAATGGAAATCGCAAACGCCAAGGAATCGGTCCGTATCGCTGCATTCTGTGCATTGAAGAATATCGGCAAAGGTAAAGATTGCTTTGCTCTCGCGGGTGACGACCCTGAGAAGCTGGTTCCGTTACTCAAAGCATTTCAATTTTCCATTGAACCAAATATTAACAATGACCTGCTGCGATCACTCACCCGCTTGATCTCAAACTCGAATGATCAAACGATTCTTGAGGCCGCTATCGAAGCGATGGCATTCGTACGAGCCGAACCGGAGCAAAGGTGCGAGGTACTCGTTCCCCTAATTAGAAATGAAACTCTACGTGACGCTGCGGTACGAACCTTGTTAAGCATACCTCCAGAGTCTCGCCCCAATTCGTTGTCTAAAGAAATGGCAGATTTACTTGTTCAATACGCAGAGAACACGCCACCTGCAGAAAGAACAAGCGAAGCGTTCACCAACGCGATGCAGCTAGCGGATGAGTCTTTCGCTGCCCTTCCTTCCAACACATCCAAATCGTATCGATCTCGAATGGATGCTGTGAGCGTCAGAATGATTCGAATCCGTACCGTAGAGGAAGAAATGAGATACGATTTGCCTTACTTTGCAGTGCAGGCGGGGAAGCCTATTCAGATCATACTTGAAAATCATGATCTGATGCCGCACAACTTAGTGCTCACCACTCCTGGTTCTCTAAAGGCGGTTGCCCAAGCGGGTCTTAACGCAGGGCCAAAAGGTGGTACTACGGGACTGGCCTATGTGCCAGACTCAGCTGAAGTATTGCACGCAACGGATCTAGTACCCTCCGACACCCAGACAAGGCTTACGTTCGACGCTCCAACTGAACCCGGAGAATACCCTTACGTCTGTACCTTTCCTCAACACTGGTATCGAATGTACGGGGTAATGGTAGTCGTTGAAGATCTTGATCAATGGCAAAAAAATCCAAGGGAACCCGAGAACCCAATCGGCAACAACCGTTCTTTTGTTCAAGCTTGGACAGTTGAAGATCTGAGGGGCGATTTGGAATCAGGTCTTCTTGGTCGATCAAAAGCAATTGGCCAACGATTATTTGATGAGGCTTCATGTAGAGGGTGCCACCAGATAGCAGGCGAGGGTGGTGTAATTGGGCCGGATCTATCAAAGGTGGTGGCAAAATGGAAAGGTAACCGAGCGGAGTTGTTACGCGAGATACTTGAGCCATCGCATCGCGTGGACGAAGCATATCAAATGCAAAAAATCCTAACCGTCGACGGCCAAACACTGACTGGGATCAGACTTAGCGAAGATGACGAAAAAGTTGTTCTCATGACGAATCCTGAAGCGAAAGAACCCATCACCTTGCTACAAGACGACATTGAAATCATGGCACCATCGTCTGTTTCTATGATGCCTAAAGCTTTGCTCGATCAATACACTAAAGATGAGATATTTGAAATCATGGCATACATCGAATCATCGCAAACCGAGTGATCGGACACGCTGAGAGGCAGCTTTTCATTCTATGGATAGCCAACGCACTTGGTAAGGTCGCATCTCAATGGATTGACCGCTATATAGCCTCTCCTCAGAAAGTTCGTCATAGAAAGATTCTCCTCCGAAGAAACCTTCTGGGAGGATCTTTGCAATGCCACTCAGATTAATGATCGCGAGAAGTGTGGAGCCCGTTTTGGATACACGCTTGAGTCCAATCAGGCCGTCAGTTGGTAAATCCAAAACCTCTTGCGCAGCGTTAGGATGAAACGCTATTTGATTCCGTCTAACCTCGAGTAACCTCCGGTAACCATCGAAGACTCTCCTTTGGACACTATTCTTTTCCGAAAGAGCAATATCTAGTTCTTCGCGGTCATACTTATACCGATTGATTCTGCGATTCTGTCCGGACGTACGCATCCCTTCATAGTCGTTCGGGCTGCCGACCAGACTGTGAAAATAGACAGCGGGCACACCTTGCATGGACAACATCAAAGCCTGTGTTGCCAAGAATCGCCGAACCCGCATTTCGGAACTCTCTGCTTCACCCCCACTGACAGCGCTGAAGTAAGTTAGATTCAGTTCATAGGCCCTATCTTGACCTTCTGCTGTTCGGCGTGTGTTGACCATCCCGCCGCGCTCTCGAACAACCTTAACGAGCTTTTCCAGCCGTTCATCTGGAACAAGGCCCTCAAGAGGCCGAACACCAATACCGTCATGTGAAGCTGTGAAATTAAAAAATGTCGTCTTTGAGGAAGGTGGATGAAGTTCACTTAACCAAGTTTTTAGTATTGATGTATCACCACTGTGAATTGCATCCATAAGCAATGGAGGTAAACTGAATTGGTACACCATATGAGCTTCGTCTGTACCCTCGCCAAAATAGCTCAGGTTCTCCTCGTGAGGAACGTTTGTCTCGGTTAGCAAGATGGTCCCGGGGACAACTAGATCTAAGACTCTACGCATGAGCTTGACTGCTGCGTGAGTCTGGGGCAGGTGCAGGCAATTCGTTCCAATCTCTTTCCATAAAAAAGCAATCGCGTCGAGCCGAATGATTCGGGCACCGCGTCTAGCATATTCCACAAGAACCTGAATCATCTGCAGCATTACTTTAGGGTTCGCATAATTAAGGTCGACTTGATCGTCGCTGAAGGTTGTCCAGATGTGCCTATCACCTTCAGGCGTTGCGAATTTTGTAAGCAGTGGTAAGCTCCGCGGTCGCACTACCATCGATAGATCCAATTTGGGATCAACATCGATAAAAAAATTGGCTTAGCTTGGGTTACCGGATAGGTATTCTTGAAACCACTTATTCTTCTGTGAGGCATGGTTGAGAACGAGATCGAACATCAAATCAAAGGACCTACCGAGTTCTCCAATGTCGTCCCAATCTCCTGAAGCCTCATCAACAGCTAGATAATCCACTACGGAAAATCCATCATCGCTCGTATACGGACAG
>JAYYHM010000432.1:0-6209 GCA_036148415.1 Planctomycetota bacterium | reverse complement strand
CCTCTAGGCCTTGGCAATGATGTTGCGTCATAACGTAATCGCTGATCATTCGTCGCGCTTCCCGAATGTAAAGCTGCTGCTGCCAGCCGTCGCCGTCTTGGAATTCATCCTTGCACATTCCCCACTTTGAGACTTCGTTGCGTACATGCTGGGGTACGCGTGGATGATTCGCGAGCGTCCAGCATAGCCCCTGTTGATAGAGGCGATGCTTCCTGATGATCGCCTCACGTTGCTCGTAGGAAGCTTCTGGATAGTCATAGTTCTGGCCAATAAAGTCTGTGGAGAAACCATGGTTGTTGTTGGCATCTGTTTTTCGATTCGGCATGTGTCCTATGTGCCATGGAACACGTTTCTCGCCGGCTTCAAAATTTCGGAAAAGTAGTTCATACCATTCGTCCACGTAACCTTCCGGTTTTTGGAAGGGAATCTGATTTTCGGGATGGTCTGTCATGCACATTCGAAAGCAGTAGGCTTGTAAGCGATGGTCCGCAGATCCTTCGGTTCCCGGGCCTTTGGGGTCGATGTGAGGTAGTAAGCCACTGCTTGGGTCGCCCTGTATTTTGTAAGGGTCGACTCCACCCACCAGTTGGTGATGAACCGCTTTTTGCACTTGAACACCGTTGAGTGACTCGCTGTAAGTGGTCGCAGCTTCGCGTCCCACGGTGTAGCTCACATCGGCTGCTGCCATGAGGTCCCCTTCATAGGTGCAGTCGATGAATACCTTGCCACGAATCTGCTTGCCGGAGAGCAGTCGGATCGAGCTGATTCTTGCAGTGCTTTTGGATTTGATTACGCCTCCCTTTTGTCGATCAAGTTTCTCGTTTCGAAGGATCTTAATCGACCGCTGGCTGATCCATGATTCGTAGATTTTGCGAGCCACACTCGGTTCGAACGTCCACATGGTCTCCTCGCTCTGACGCGTTGCGGATTGTCCTCCGCTGCGATACTCCTGGCTCTCTTGCCATTTCCATGCATCGGGTTGACGGTAATATTCGCGGACTCTTCGGTAGAACTCTCGAGATAACCCACCAATGGCAGCCTTGTTACCGATGTCAGTCTGTCCAAGCCCTCCGCTGGTTAGGCCGCCGAGACGATCCGTTGGTTCGATAAGTAATACAGAATGTCCCAGGTTCTGTGATTGGATTGCGGCAATCACTCCTGCTGACGTTCCCCCATAGATCACCACGTCGTAATCATGGCTCTCGCCACTTGCATTCACTTGAAAAAAGTTGAAAGCGAAAAGGCAAAAAATATATCGAGTTTGCATGACTGTCACTTTATCGTGAGCTGGGTCGTGTTAACTTAGCGTTCACACAAGTTCGCTGGCATGAGGAATGGCTATGGAAAATAGATCCAATCGACTGATCGTTTTATTAGAAAAATTCTGGATGACTAAGGCAATCTCTTCGAACGCTGTTGAGGCCCCTTCAGTAGATAGGCGGTGTGTCACTGCTTTTGGTCTCGCTCTTTTTTTTCTCGCTGTTGTTGCGACATCTTCTTCTTCACCCAAGGTTAGAGCGGAGTCAGTCGGTCCGCCGAATGTTCTTGTTGTTCTGGCGGATGATTGCACTTACCGAGACTTGGGATGCTACGGTGGTCAGGCGATCACGCCGCACATTGATCAGTTGTCACGCGAGGGAATTCGCCTGACTCGATGTTTTCAAACGGCACCCATGTGCTCCCCCACTCGGCATAATTTGTACACTGGGCAATACCCCGTAAAGACGGGCGCGTATCCAAATCATACTCAGACCTTTGATCACATAAAAAATGTGACACATTTTCTGAAGCCAGCCGGCTATCGCTTAGCCTTGTCCGGAAAGGTTCACATCGGACCACGTATGCTTTTCCCGTTTGAGTACAGTAGTGATAAAAATAATCCGGATATGGACTCTGTGGAATCGCTTCTCAGGGAATGCAAGAAGAACGCAACGCCATTCTGTTTGTTTGCCTGCAGTAATGAGCCTCATTCGCCGTGGAATAAGGGGGACGCTAGCTTGTATCCCACCGATGAAGTCAAGTTGCCGGAATACCTCCCTGATACACCCGAGATGAGAGACGGATTTAGCAGGTACCTCGCTGAAATCACCTACTACGATAGTCAGGTGGGAAAGTTGCTGGGTTTGTTAGAAAAGTATGGGCTTGCTTCAAATACGGTTGTGATTGTGCTTTCAGAGCAAGGCAACTCGATGCCCTTTGCCAAGTGGACCTGCTACGACAACGGATTGCAGTCCGCAATGTTAGTCCGTTGGCCTGGGCACATTCAAGCGGGGACTGTCTCGGATGCAATGGTAGAATATGTTGACGTTCTGCCCACGCTGATGGATATCGCTGGGATTGAAGATTCCCAGCAGGTTCTGGACGGCAAAAGTTTTTTAGGCGTTCTCCAGGGAAAGGAGAGCCGTCACAAATCGTTTGTTTACGGAGCCATGACAACGAGGGGAATTATCAATGGTAATGAATCTTACCCCATTCGCTCTGTGAGGTCCGAAACACACAAACTGATTCTGAACCTTGATCATGATCAGCCATTTACCAACGCTTGTGTGAAGAGTCGTGAGTTCATGTCCCTGGTCAAGGCTGCAGAGATGGGGAATGAAAGAGCTGCCAAGGCAGTAGACCGTTATCAAAATCGTCCCGAGGTTGAGTTGTACGACATTGTTGCTGATCCATTTGAAATGAATAACCTTGCTTCGTACTCCGAAAACGCAGGAATCATTTCTGAACTCAGGGCTGAGTTGCAGTCTTGGATGAAAGCTCAGGGGGATTTGGGGGTCGCTACTGAAATGAGAGCGAACTCGCATAAAAAGAAGGGCTCTAAAGCTCGCTCTGTGAAGCAGTGAATCACATAGTCTTTTGTTCGTAAATTTGGGATTGATGACTCCGTCTATACTCTGACGGGGTGGAGCCCTCATGCTTTTTGAATGCCACACTCAGGTATTCTGGATGATCAAACCCGGTTCGCCCTGCAATTTCACTCAATCCGAGTGTCGTTTCGCTGAGTAGCTGTTTTACCTTGAGTAGACGCTGGCGCACAATTTCTTGATGTGGAGTTCGTCCGAGCCGCTTTTGGAATCGGCTTTCGAGAACACGTCGCGAAAGAGGAACTTCCTTGATTAAGTCAGACACATTGATACCCAAAGTTGCGTTGCGTCGGATAAATCGGAGTGCCCTTGCTATATCAGGGTCGTCGATCGCAAGCGTATCCGTGGACTGGCGAGTTTGTATTCCGAGTGGTTCGATTAGGAGAGCATCATTAGTGACTCGATGGCCCTGCATCATTCGGTCGAGTAGAGAAGCGGCTTCGTATCCAGCTTTTTTGCTGTTGGGGATAACGCTTGAAAGCGGGGGGTCTGAAAGATTGCAGAGTAATTCATCGTTGTCAGTTCCGATTACAGAGACTTGTTCCGGCACTGCGATATCGAGTACGCGGCAGGCATCAAGCACTTCTCTCGCTTTTATGTCATAGCATGCCATGAATCCGATGGGTTTGGGGAGTTGTTTCAGCCAGCTTGCTAGTTCCAGCTGTTCCTCCGCCGGCGAATGGTACCGCGGTGTGCGATAGATGTGGTGTTCACATTTTGCTGCCTCGGCAGTTTGACGAAAATAATGTTCTCTCCAATGTGACCACTTGAACACCGAATCCCCTACAAAAGCAAGATGCTTGAAGCCTCGCTCTCTGAGGTGCTCGAATGCAAGTCGCGAAATTTTTGCATCGTCTGTTTCTACCCAAGGGATGTTCGGTACGTGTCGAGCAGCGCTCACATCAACGGTAGGAATTTTTTTCCTCGAGATGGCTTCAGCCATCTCCTCCGTCTCAATGCGAGCGAGGATTCCGTCGCCCTTCCATTGATTTAGCCACGAGGGAGGGGCTGCAGTTCTTTGTAATTCTGGAAGGTGTATGGACCAGGCTTCATGGCCGCGTAAGTAGTCAATCGCTCCAGAAAGCAGGCCGCGCGCATAGGCATTGGAGGTTTCGATCAGAAGGGCGACCGATTTACGTGTTTTCATGGGGATATTGTTCAATGAGGCTTTGCCGACTAAAGGTCGTTGACTGCTAAAATGCGTTTTTAGCGAACTTTTATGATCACTGGTAAGGTGAAAAATCCCATTTTTACTGCGCAACTTCTCATGGACTTCAGACGTATTTTCGAGACAATGCACCCATCTCAAGGAGTCCAACCCCGCAATGCAAATGAGACAAACTTTCCCTTCCGGGGATCGTCGATCGCTGGGGGGCGGATTTAGGCAGAGCTTTTCGTCTCTGTCGATAGATATTCAGTATTTGCCGGAAAGACAATAAACCGAACGACAGGAAAAGTAGATGACGAAGACAGTCAACGTTGCGATGGTAGGGCTTGGTTTTGGTGCTGAATTTATTCCGATTTATCAATCGCACCCCAACACAAATGTCGTAGCAATCTGCCGGCGCAACGAAGCGGAAATGAATAAGGTGGGTGATCAATTCGGTATCGCCGGCCGCTACACGCGGTTCGAAGAAGTTCTAGCAGATCCAGATGTAGATTTCGTCCATATAAATAGTCCTATCGCGGATCATGCTTGGATGTCGTTGCAGGCACTTGATGCTGGCAAGCACGTCATGTGCACCGTACCCATGGCAACCACGATTGAGGAGTGCCAGCAAATCGTCGAAAAAGTCAAGGAAACGGGTTTGAAATACATGATGGCTGAGACGGTTGTCTACAGTCGCGAATTTCTCTTTATCAAGGACCTTTACGAGAGAGGTGAGCTTGGGAAGATTCAGCATCTTGCCGCTTCGCATCCTCAAGATATGGACGGTTGGCCCGAGTACTGGGAGAGCATGATCCCAATGCATTACGCCACACATGTGGTGAGTCCGTGTTTGGGATTGGTGAAGGGACTGGCTGAGTACGTGAGTTGTTTCGGCAGTGGCGCAGTGCGAGGCGAGATCGCGGAGAAGTCTGGTAATCCCTTCGCGGTTCAGAGTTGTCATATCAAAGTTAAGGATTCCGACGTCACAGCACATATCTGGCGATTCCTCTACGATGTGGCCCGTCAGTACCGAGAAAGCTTTGACGTCTATGGAACGAAGAAAAGTTTTGAATGGACGCTCGTTGAGAATGAGCCTCACGTGATTCACACGGCCAAAAAGCCTGAGCCAGAGATTCCCGAAAAGATCGAAGTCCCTGACTTTGCCCATCTTCTGCCTGAAGAGATTCGTAAATTCACACTTCCTCAGGAAATTCATGACGCAGAACACCTCTCCTTTATTCAGGGTGGGGGCCACGGTGGATCGCATCCACATCTTGTTCACGAGTTCGCCAGTTCATTAATTGAGGATCGTGATCCGTGGCCGAATGCGGTGACGAGCGCTAACTGGACATGTGTTGGGATCTGCGCACATGAGTCGGCAATGAAGGGTGGAGAGCGTGTGGATCTCCCCGAATTCACTCTGCAGTAGGCTCTGAGAGTGATACCCCACCTTATCTTCCCCGCGCGAGGTTGCGAAAGTTTTATTGAGCATCCAGTCCGGAAAGAACAACAGTTGGGGAGGGGGTGAAAATGCCAAGCGAAAAGTTTTCGGCTTCGCCTCGACTTGAATCGGGTCTCATCGACGCTAACCGGTTAAACGATAGTAGTTTTGACAGGGGACTAACAGCGGACTCTACAGACCGCTCCTTGCGCGAAATAACCTCACCAGAATTCGGAATTTCATATGTTGAATCACGGTTTTCGAACCTTTTGCGTCCTGGGGCTTGCTTTGATGATGGGTGTAGGTGGATTATTACCATCTACGCAAAGCCGCAGCTTTGGAGCCGAATCCTTGCAGCTTATTTTTCTTGGTGATCAGGGGCACCATCAGCCATCGCGACGCGCTGGTGAACTGCTTCCGGTGCTGCAGGAGAGAGGAATCGAGGTGCGATACAGGGAAGACGTAGATGCTGTTCTATCGGATGAAGTCTTGGAGGGTTTGGATGGACTGATCCTGTACGCCAACATTGATAACCTCGGCGAACAGCAAGCGGAATCGCTTCTGCGTTTTGTCTCCCGTGGTGGTGGATTTATTCCGTTGCACTGTGCTTCTTTTTGCTTTCGGAATCAACCTGAAGTCGTGGCGCTCATGGGAGCGCAGTTCCAGCGACATGGAGCGGGTGTCTTCTCCGTGGAGTCTAGTGAGGCGGCATCAAACCACCCTCTGATGCAGGGATACAGTAGTTTTGAAAGTT